>JAIBBN010000008.1 GCA_019694655.1 Leptospirales bacterium | reverse complement strand
ACCTGTTTGAGAACTTTCCATCCGCCGGCAGGAATCGCGACGGGCTCCGGGCGCTGCTGCCAATGCATGTAACGCCGGAGCAGGTGGAAAACTTTCTCCGGAAAACCGCGGAAAAATGAGCGCTTACGATCCGACGATGTGCGCGGCGCATCGCATGACAACAGAGCTCGTAAAGATCAGTGACTGGAACAAAAGAACGTTCGGCTCCATGTATCTCGAACTTGCCGACGAACTACCCATGTACGCGGTCGTCCACACCACCGAAGAGTGCTTCTAGCCATTTCACTGGATTCTGGAGATTGATTCAGAGACAATCTTGATACCAACACATGGGTGCTACTTTGTCTTCAAACGGGTCCCATGAGTGCGATCAATCTTTCGAAGACGTGGCTTGAGCTTCAAAGACTGCAATAAGAAAACTGGGGAGAATGTGGTAGTGTGCCAGATCTTTCGCGAAAGTGAAAGGAGCGGGTTCTCCTCCTGGCCGATGAAAAGGTTGGGAAACGTAAATCAAAGGATAACGATATGGATACTGGCCCGGCCGCCTGAAGCTGGAAATCCATATTCATTGGGGTCTACAGAGTTGTTCGAATTCGATTAGAATAGGACTCTCAAGAGCAAAGTCCGCCAGCGCCCCTTCCAGCTCTTAGATGCCCTTGCGCAACCCAATCTCAGTTCTATGCTCCGAACGGAAAGCCCCGGTATTGAATTCATCGCGCCAATTCGAAATCGTAGCGACGGAGATGGGTTCCCTTCGGGCTATTCGTGTCATCGGGCTCTGCTTCGATAAAAGCTCCAGGACGATTCTCTTCTTGTTTTCGCGTGAAATATTCCGCCTTTTGATCACTGGCCAATCTCCTTGCTCCCTTTCTTGCTGTCCTCCAGTTTCAGGGGGCCGGACCGTGGTCTCAGTACGGTATCCTGACCGCTGCTCCTGAGCTGGATGCGCTCGTCCCGTCGTCGAGTCTCAGCTTCTTCGCCTCAATCCAGCTGTGTCCAATTTCCAGGGCTCCGGCCATTTCCAGAGGCGCCCGTGGCGCGCATTTGCCGTTGACTGGCCGCGGCAGCGTTTCCACGTTCATCCTGGGGGCCTTATGAAACTACGCAGCCTGATTCTTATTTCCCTGACCGGTCTTGCAGCTTTAATCCCGCTTTCGGCGCAAATTACACAATTGCCGCCGGTTACGGTTGAATCGCTTCCATCAAACGTCGACGAGTTCACTGCCTTGCGCGATCGCATTTCCAGCACGCCGCAGGGAGGGGCCGCGGCTTTCATCATCGCCCTCAATATGTATGCGGCGAATGCGGCCGAGGGACAGAAAGCGCTGATCGTTGCCGCGGAGCTCAGCCGGCTCAGTCGCACCAACGGCGCTGGCAGCTACCGCGGCTTTGCGCTTGGCGCCGGCGACATGAGCTTGATCCAACGGCAGATTCAGAATGCGACTTATATTCCGCGCTGCTATTTTGCCGGAACCTCCTGGAATGATGGTTATGCGGCGAGCGCGCCTTACACTATGAATTTCACAACCAATCGATTTAGCGGCAGCGAGGCCAGCGGGCAGGTGAAGGTATTCGTGGCCTGCAGCGGCGCCAGCACCCCGCGTCCTATTACAGTCGTTCGCAATTCCAATGGCGTCTGGAAGGCGAAGGAGTGGAGTTCCGTTCTGGTTGGGATTCATGCTCCGGCCAGCTCTGCTCCTTCCGACGAACTTTGAGTCGAATCCTGTTGACCGCGCTCCTGACGGCAGTGCTTGCCGTCGGAGCGCTTGGCGCCTCGCCCTTTGCCGTGCGCAGTCGGCGCATGCCGGAATTGCTCAGTGCGGATGAAAGTCCGCTGCGTGTGGCAGGCGCGCGCTGGATGCGTTTGCGCTTTGAGGGCTGCAGCCGGGCGGCCGGCGGCGTGGCGCTGCGCGATTCCTCTGGCGCACGCCAATTGTTAAAGCCCCGCGCCGGCAATCTGGCTTCGCAATGGAGCGCTTTTTTTAATTCAGATCAAGTATTTGCGCGCTTGCAGGCCGGCGGCGAAAGCTCTGGCTGTCGCGCAGAGTCAGTTGAATTCAGCGGCGGAATGCAGCGTTCGGCGCCGGTAGGTCTATCCGCCCATGACAGCCGTCAGTCCTACTCCTCGCCTATCGTTCTGCGCTTGCTGGTAAGACGCAACGCCGCCCGCTGGTTCGTGTGTAGCGCCTTCTTGCATTCCAGCGGCTGGTGGATCACCGCCGGTCACTGTGCACGCGGATTGCAGATTGCGGAGCAGAACCCGCCAGCTTCGGCCGCCGATGGCGAGCTGCGCTTTGCTCCGCCACAGCGGCAGTGGAGCATTGATTCTCGCAGCATTCGAAGTTCGGTTGCCGGACCGGGCGCGGACTGGGCCATCTTTCGACTCGGCGCTCCGCTTGATGCCAGCGCTCCGGCTGAGCAATTCCCGGACGGTTTGCATAGTGTTGAGCAATTGCCGGTCGCAGGCGCCGCTATTCGCGTGCCTGGCTTTGGCGGCGATGCACTGGGCGTCGGGCAGAGCCCAGGCGCCGCGCATCACAGCTTGCGCGCAGCCAGCGGCCAATTCCGCGGCGGCTGTGGACGAGGCCTGGAATACAGCGGCATTTTCACGGAGGGCATGTCCGGCGCGCCGGCGCTGGATGAGAATGGCGCAGTGTTTGCCATTCATACCCATGGTCTGGGTCCAAAGGGATGCGGCACTTCGCTACGCGAGGACAATCTGCGTCGTGCTCTGGCTCAGCCGTATTGAAGCGCGGCGCTCGGCGAGGAGTATGATCGATGTCTCGTTCAAAGCCAGAGGTGCGAATCTTTCACAACCCGCGTTGCTCCAAGAGTCGTGAGACGCTGGCGCTACTGGAGGCAAGGGGTTGCGAAATTGAAATTGTCGAATATCTGAAAGTTCCGCCGGACGTTGACGAGCTGGCCAGTCTCTGCGCTATGCTGGGACTCAAAGCGCACCAACTAATGCGCAAGGGCGAGCCGCTGTTCAAAGAGCAATTTCTCGACCAGCAGCTCAGCGAGGATCAATGCCTGGCAGCAATGGCCAGGCATCCGATTTTGATCGAGCGTCCAATTGTCGTCCATAAGAACCGGGCTGTCCTGGGGCGACCGCCGCAGGCGGCGCTGGATTTGCTGCAGTAGCGCGCCTTCAATCGGCCGGCTTCCAGATTGCACTGGCCATTGGCGCAAGATCATCCAGCGCCGAGAGCTGGCCGGTCAGTCGCCAGGTTTGCAATGCGCCCTCGTAGCAAGAAAAGATCCGTCGCGCCGTCGCGGCGGCCTCCAGTCGTCGATCGATGCAGCCAGCCTGCTGCAGCCGCCGCACATAGGCGGAAAGCAGCGCAAGCGTTCGGGTAGAGAGCGAGCGCGCGGCCTCGGCGATTTCGCCGCCTTCGTTGGCCAGCTGCGCCATTAGATTTGCCATCGCGCAGCCGTGAAAATCTCCGCTGCGAATCTGGCGCTTGAGGACGCGCGTCCAGGCGCTCATGAACAACTGCGGATCGTCGTAGCGCTCCGTCAGACTGCGTAGAAAATTAAGCTGACCCTCGCCAAAGCGCTGCAGATAGGCGCATCCCAGCTGCTCCTTGGAACGGAAGTGCTGGTAGAAGCTGGCCTTGGCAGTCGCCGAGCGCTCGATGATTTCGTTGATGCCTGTTGTATGGTAGCCCTGGCGACGAAAAAGTTCCGAGGCCGTTTCCAGGATGCGTTGCTGCGCGCCGGGCGATTCGACTGCCTTCATTTTTTTTGCCTCCCCCGACGCTTTACGCTGGACAGACAGACTGGTCTGTCTGTAGCTGAATCTGGCCCCAGTTCATCCGCCGCTCGCCGGGAGGCAAGCGCAATTCAGGAGGGAAGTCATGGCCTCGGAAGTAAAAGAAGAAGTCCTCGAGTTCGTGGAAATTGGCGGCAAGGCGCAAAGCGTGAGCGAAGCGGTGCGGACGCGCCACAGCATTCGCGAATACCAGGACCGTCCGATTGAAGCCGATGTATTGCAGAGACTTCTGAACGACGCGCTGCGCGCGCCCAGCTGGAAGAACTCCCAACCCTGGACACTGCATGTACTCAGCGGCGCCGCCCGCCAGAAAATGGCCGAAGCGCTGGTCGATGCGGCAAAAAGCGCCGAGCCGCGTCCGGACAGTCCCTGGATGGAGAGCTATCCAGCGGATGCCAAACGTCGCATGTTTGATCTGGGCATGAAGCTCTATAGCGTGGCAGGCATTGAACGAAAAGACAAGGCCGCGCGGGACAATTTCATGCTGCGCAATTTTCAGTTTTTCGGGGCGCCGACGGCCATCTTCATTACCACGCACTTTGAGCTGGGAGTCTACACGGCGCTGGATGTCGGCTGCTTGCTCAATACGATCCTGTTACTGGCGCGCGAGTATGGCCTGGGCGCCGTGCCGCAGGCGGCGCTGGGGGCCTTCCCCAACGTGGTGCGCCGGCAGCTGAATCTGCCCGAAGAGGAAAAGGTGATCTGCGGCTTGAGCCTTGGCTATCCAGTGGAAGATTCAAATTTAAACCGATTCCATGCGCCGCGCGTCTCCTCTGCAGAGGCGCTCCGCTTCTATGACTGACCGTTTTCGGCGAATTTCCAGCGCCAGATGCGCAGCGCCAAAAAGCTGAAAGGGCGCCGACAGTTCAGGCCTCTCAGCCGGCCAGCTGCGTTGCAAGCAGGCCCGGCAGTTCCTTGATGGCGACGCGGCTTTGCTCCCCGCTGTCCCGCCGGCGCAGCGTAACCGTTTCATTTTCTTTAGTATCGTAATCTACTGTGATGCAGTAGGGAGTGCCCAGTTCGTCCTGACGGTAGTAGCGCTTTCCAATGGAGCCGGAATGGTCGACGTCGACCGGAAAGAGCGGGGCAAGCTGTTTGTGGATCTGGTCGGCAATTTCCGGCAAGCCGTCCTTTTTGACCAGACTGAAAATGCCAGCTTTGACTGGCGCCAGTCGGGGATGCAGTTTCAAAAGTACGCGCTGCTCCTTTGCGCCGGGATTCTCTACTTCGTATGCATCACAGAGCACTGCCAGCAGCAGGCGATTCACGCCAAGCGCCGGCTCCACGACGTAGGGCAGGTATTTGCTGTTGTCATCGGGGTCTGTGTATTCCAGGTTCTTGCGCGAGTGTGTGGCGTGCTGCTTCAGATCATAGTCAGTACGCGAAGCAATGCCCCACAGCTCGCCCCATCCAAAAGGATACTGGTATTCAATGTCGACGGTATCGTCCGAATAGAAGGCAAGCTCCTCTTTGCTGTGACGACGAATCCTCAACCGGGCTTCGGAGAGGCCGATGGAGCGCAGCCAATCCATGCAGAAAGCGACCCAGTGCTCAAACCACTGGCTCTGCGTGCCGGGCTTGCAGAAGAATTCCATTTCCATCTGCTCAAATTCGCGCGTGCGAAAAACAAATTGCCTGGCTACAATTTCATTGCGAAAACTCTTGCCAATCTGGGCGACGCCAAAAGGAACGCGGACGCGCGTCGAGTCGACGATGTTGCGAAAGTTGATGAAGATGCCCTGAGCCGTTTCCGGTCGCAAATAAACCTCGCTATCGGCGCCGGCCGCGGCGCCCATGCGCGTGGAAAACATCAGATTGAATTGTCGCGGCGGCGTGAAGCTGCCGCTGGTTCCACATTGCGGACATTGCAGCGTTGCACCGCGCTCTTCAAAGATGCGCGTCATATCCGCGAGGCTCAGGCCGTCGGCGCTGAGGCCGACGCGTTCCTCCAGATACTGATCGGCCCGCAGCCGCGCGCGGCACTGCTTGCAGTCGATCAACGGATCGTTGAAACCGGCGACGTGTCCGCTGGCCGTCCAGACCTGCGGATGCAGCATGATTCCACTGTCCAGTCCGACGACGTCGCCGCGCGTGCTGAC
Organism: Leptospirales bacterium; assembly: GCA_019694655.1. Lineage (NCBI taxonomy): Bacteria > Pseudomonadati > Spirochaetota > Leptospiria > Leptospirales > Leptospirales bacterium. Next base: position 127,497 of record JAIBBN010000008.1, on the reverse strand, counting down.
AAACGCGCGCCACCATTCGTTCTTGATGTTGCGTAAGAGCTCCGTTCCATATGGGCCGTAGTCGAAGGTATTGGAGAGTCCGCCGTAGATATCGGAGCCGGGATAGACGAAGCCTCGCCGTTTGCAGAGCGCCACAATGTCCTTAAGGGTATCTTCGATTCGCGGCTTTTTTGCTTCGTTTTTCTCGGCCATGTGGGCGACAGGGCGCCGATTGCCGGGCCTGGCGACAAGGCTTTTCCCGCAGGGCGGCCGTCGCCGGAGCGGCGAAGCGTGCAAGCCCGGATTGACGCGGCGCTTGCGATTGACCATGCTGTCGACACAGGCCGATGCACGCTGCCGATTCCAAGCATTACCTCTCGCATGCGCCGCTTGCCTGGCGCTTCATCGCCGCTGCCCAGGCTCTTGGCGGCGCCTTCTTTGCGCCGGTGCTGGCGCCGGCGGCAGTTTACATTGCGTTTCCACGATCGCGCTTTCTTCGCGCCCACGCCATGGCGGCCGGGGTAGCACAGCTGCTGGGCGTTTTGATCGTCGCCTTGCTCAAGCTGCCCTCGTTGCTCTTCATCATCGAGGAGCAGCAATACTTTGTCACTGTTGAACAAATTTTTGGGCAGCTCTTTGCTGAAATGTCCGGGCTGCTGGGCCTGTTCTTGCTCTACCTGATTGGCTTCGCGACGCTTACTCTGGCCCTGACGCCGCTCAGCGTGGCGCTTGATCGCAGCGGACGTCGGCGCTTCCGGGCCTCGGCTGCTCATGCCATACCCGCCCTGTTGATTGCCGTGCTGATATCGCCGCCGCTCTTTTACAGCCAGGCGCTGTGGGGCGGCGCCGGTCCAGGGCAGGCCCCGGGCCTGCTGGGCCTCAGTAACGAACGCTTTCTACACGATCCTTATTCGATCTTTCCGGGCCACGTTGTTCTGGTCTGGTGTTTGATGCTCTCGATCCTGGCAATGCGCGGCCGCGTCGCCTTGCTCTGGCCGGCCTCGCGATTTTTTGTGCGCGCCGAACGCGAGCAGCGCATGCAGGGCGAGGCTCGTTATCGAGCAGCCATGCGCCGGGCGGCAATTCTGCCGGGCTGGGGACAGTATTACAGCGGCGAGCGAATTGCTGGCCTGTGTACGCTGTGCCTGGCGGCGCTGCTGGCCCTCTTCGGTTTTTTCAGTCTGGCTCTGAACTATGGCGCTGCAGTGGAGGGCCGCGCCGGTCTCAATGCCAATGTCGCCTGGCAATTCTTGTCCACTCTGGGATTGCGCGGACACAAGTTTTCGGACGGAGAGTTAAAGGCCATCTTTGGCTCCGGGGCGGCGCTGGCCGCTCTTGGCGGCGCCATGTTATTGTGTGTTACTTATTCATTGGCATCTACTTACTGGATCTATCGGCGTCCGCGCGCCGGCCGCTTCCTGATCTATGGCGGCGTCTCGCTACTGGCACATGCTGCGCCGGCGGCCATTCTGCTCTTGATTCCCATCACCGTGCTTTCGCCGCCGCCGGCTGCCAATGAGCAACAGCCGGAAGTAGAGTACTCGATCCCGCCGCTAACAGATCCTTCCCAGGATGAATTGAACGGCAGTCGGCCGTCCGGCGAAGAGGGGCAGTCGGAGACAATCGCCCTCGCGCCGCCGGAGGCGCAACGCGGGGAGGAGCAAAACGGAGACGAGGCGTTGGCGCAGGGCAGTCGTAGCGCGCGACCGCCTTCCGATCTGGCCCCCGGCGACCGCAACAGTAATGCCGAGGACACGCTTCAGGGCGAGCGCACCAGGCAAACGTATTCCAACTACATCAGCGCTAAGATCCGGGCCGGCGAGCGATCGGTGCATTACTGGAGTTCCACGCCGCAACCGTATGCAGTGGTTGTCGAGTATCGCATCAGCCGCGGCGGTCGGGTCAGCCAGATTCGCGTCCGCGAACGATCGGCTCATTCTCAGGCTGACGAGCTGACCATTCAGCTGGTGCAGTCGATGGGCGATCTGCTGCCGCCGCCCGGAGGTCGCGAGGTTCAGGTAACTGAACTATTCTGGAATACCTCGCCTGCTGATCCCAATCTGCCCACGCCCTTAATGCGCGAGCTGGCGAAACAGTTTGACGGACGAATCATTGAACCACTTCAATAATCGGGAAATATTTAAATGGAATGGATAGGAGAGTGGAACGCCTGGCTTGCCGGAAGACTTGCCGGCCCGGAATTTGGCCTGCAGAGTGCGCTATTGCTATGGGCGGGCGGTATTGTGGCCGCGCTCTTGCCCTGCGTGTATCCGCTTTATCCAATCACGGCCAGCATTTTACGGGAACGCGGCGGCCAGAGTGGTTGGCGTTCGGCCGCGCATCCAGCGGCCTACTACCTGGGACTGAGCCTGGTGTACGGCAGCTTTGGAGTCGTCGCTGCCCTCTCTGGCGGCGCTTTTAACGAAGCGCTGCGCTGGCCGTCGGTCAATCTGGCGATTGCCGTTGTCATATTCCTGCTCGGTCTGTCGTCAATGGAACTGCTGCATCTGCCCTTCTTTCGCGGCTTTGATGGCGCACGTGCGCCCGGCGGACTGGGCGGCAGCTTGCTCTTTGGCGCTGCGGCAGGGCTGCTCTCTTCGCCCTGCGTCGGACCGGTTGTGGTAACTGTTTTAATCAATCTGGCCGCCGGCGCCGGCGCAGTCAGTCTATCCTCCACGCTTGGCGCCGCGGCGCGGATGACGATCTTTGGCCTGGGCGTTGGCCTGCCGCTCTTCTTGACCGGAGTGTTTGGCATGCGACTGCCGCGCAGCGGACGCTGGATGCGCTGGGTGCAAATTGCTCTGGGTCTTCTGGTCATTTACTTTGCTGGAACATACTATTTCAAAGCTATGGCCGCCTGGCGCATTGAAACCGGTCCCGCGCTGGCGATTGCTGCACTGTCAATGCTGGCCCTTGCTGCTGGCATCTTGCTGCAGCGGCGCGAGATTGCACTGCATGTCCGTACCCTGCGTTCGCTTCCAGCAGGTCTGGTCGTGCTGGCGGCGGCAGTTGCATTGCACCTTTCGGGTTGGATCGGCGCGCCACAGCCGCCGCAGCTGCCGCCAGAACGCATCGGGAACCTGCTCTGGTTGCGCGATCGCGATCAGGCCTTCGGACAGGCCAGGGAGAGCGGCCGATTGCTATTCGTTGATTTTTTTGCCGAGTGGTGCTCCAATTGCCATGCCTTTCAAGAAACAGTTCAGGAAAATCAAGCGCTGAATCAGGCCTTGCAGAGCGCAGTACTTTACAAAGTGGACGATCGCGACCCGGTGTTTCAAAGTTTTCAAGAAGATCCGCGTTTCCCAGAGCTGCTCATTGGCCTGCCTTTCTTCGTAATCTTCGATGCAGAGGGCAATGTGCTCTACCAGACCACGAACTACCTGGCCAGTGCGGAGATGATAGCGCACCTCAAGCAAAACGTCGCGCCGCCGCCGTCCGTGGAGCGACGCTGATGCCTGGCGCACAGCAAGAGATTGCCCAGGCCTGGTGGGTTTACTCAGTACTTGGCAGCCTGGCAGTCAACGGTCCCTTGATGCTGCTGCTGGCCTGGAAGGCGCCGCCGGAAGAAGCGGGGCCAATGGCGCGGCTCTGGCAGCGATGGATACGGCCGCGCCTGCAACCTGGCGCTGCCGCATTGATCAGTCCGGTCGTACTTGGCGGCATGGTTTGTGGCGCTCTGGCGGCAGCTCTCAGCAGCGTACTCAATGTGTTGCTTTTCCCTGGCGTGGACCTGGTGCATGCCCCTTCCGAGCCCATGGCTCTGGCCTTGCAGCTGGCCTTTGTACAGGCCGGAGCGCTCGAAGAATTCTCAAAAATTGGCCTCGCTTCTATACTTCTGCCGCTGCTGGCCTGGCGTTCCGGACCGACTCGTTCAGCGGCTTTTCTCTTTGGCGGCGCTGGACTGGGCTTCGCCATCGTTGAGGATGTCTTCTACTTGCACAACTTTGGCATGCAAAGCCCGGCTGGCATGCTGCTGGCGCGCTCGCTGCCAGTGCACGCGATGATCAATTTTGCTTTTGGGATGCGCTTGATCGATCGCGATGCCGGCGGTTTGGGCTGGCGATATGCCAGCGGATTGTTGCTCGCTGTGCTCTGGCACGGAATCTTTGACTTCTTTGCCTTTCCGCCGGTAGCCTTCGCCCAGTTCTTGACCTTTGCTTTTTTCTTACTGACGGCCGCTTACGTCATCCTGCGTTTTTCCAGGATCTTTGCCGATCGGGTGGAACGCAGCCTGCAGGAGGTCAGCGCGGCGGAGTATGCGGATTGGCGCGCATCGCTGCCGCGCTCCTTGCACAGGTTGCGCCGCGACGGCGCCGACCGCAGCGCCGGCCGCGCTGTGGAACTTCCGCCGGAAATTGGCGCGCCTGGCAAGGTTGCAAGCGATGTGGCGCGAGCCTCTTCATCGGAGCGCGCCGCGCAGCAGGCGCTTGAACGAGCGCTGGAAACATTGCCAGGTCCTTCGCCGGCATTTGCGCTTCGTTTTCAAGAGGACGCCTGGGCGCGCCGTTTTTCGGCCGGCGGCGCTGCGCCGCCGGAAGAGGAATATGCAGCGCTGGGCGACGCTTTGCGTCGGCGAGTGTTCAGCGGCCATGGACGACGCGAAGCGCCGCATGCATTGGCGGAGCAATGGCTGCGCTATGAGCAACGCGCTGCAATGCGTATTCTTGGAAAATCGGGGGCGGACCGCGTCTGGGATAGCGGAGAACTGGCGGAAAATCCCGAGCAACTCTCCGAAGTGTATGCCGAGGCGCGCGTCTTTGGCGCCGATCTGGAACAACTGAGGCCCTTTCGACTGCTGGAGTTTGACCTTCCAGATCGGAGCATCTATCTCTCGGTTGGGCTTGCCGCTCTTTACGGACGCGAGGTGCTGGTCTCCTGGCCCCATCCAATGCCCGCCACGCGGCTTTTCTTTTTGTGGCTGGCCTGTACAGCGCCCGAGCAGGCGCGTTGGTTGCGCGAGTTCTCGGCGTTTCTTGCTGATCATTCGCTGCAGCTGGCAGAGCCGCGCCGCTGGTTGCGAAGTCTGGCAATCGTTCCCTGCATCGACGCCGCGCTGCGTCCTTATGCCTTGAACATGACAGGCGCTCGCCTCGATCTGTCCGATGAAGAGCGCGACCGGCCGGCGCTGCTGGCAGGTCCGCCGCTGGAAGCCGGAGAGAGCTTGCCCTTGCAGGCGCTCTTTTTCAGTCAACGCGATGGCTGGCGACTGGCACAGCGCGGCTTTGAGGGCTTCTTTGTCGAGCTGCAGAATCGCGGCTTCAGCTGGAACAACGATCTGCGCCGGCCGCCGCTGGAATAGAGGAACAGCCGCGCCGCTAGCGCAGGGCGTGTCGATTTAGAAAGTCGTCCAGCCTTCGCTCGTAGTCCGCCGGGTCGGCATTCCAGAGTCGGGCATGCTGACCTTTGTTTGTAATCCACAATAGTTTAGTACCTTTGTATTCCGCGTAGAGGTCTTCGGAATGGTGCGGCGGAATAAGTCGATCTTCTGTGCTGTGCAAGAAGTAGATTGGCGCGCCGGAATAGTGGAGCAAGCGAGCCGCCGGGCTCATATCCGTTGGAAAATCAGCGCGCCACGCCGCCAGTGAGAAGAGCAGTCGCCGGTAGACTTTGGGAAAGAAAGACGGCGCGGCCGGAGTATCCAGGAAAAATTGCTCCGGGCTGAACATCGGATTCTCGGCAATCACCGCATTCACCTTTGGAAGGTCAGGCAGGGCGTCGAGCAGCGAGGTCGCCCCCACCGAGGTTCCCATCAGGATCAGTCCGTCATATTTGGGGCGAACGGCGGCATAGAGATTGCGCACCGCCTGTTGCTCGCGGGCCCCAAAGCTCAAGGCTTTGTTCTCGGCACAGGGCGCGGAACCATGGCAGACTGTATCGAGCATGTAATAGTCGATACCACGGCTCAAAAAGTAACGGGCGTAGCGATAGCCCTCGCGTCGGTCGGCGCCGCCGCCATGAATGAACGCCGCCGCCCAGCGGCCTGCTGGATGAAATGCGCCGTCCGTTGCAAGCGTCAGGCGCTCGCGGTTGTCGGCAGCTGAAAGAAACCAGGCCGGCGTGTCCAGGGCAAGCGGGCCGGCAGATGACAGATTGATGTCACGAACAAAGTATTCGCCGTTGCGACTGGCATCGCCGCAGTCTTTTCCCCAGTCCCTGCGTCGCTCAGGGCATTCGCCCGGCGTCGTCTTCCACTCCGGATACAGCGCCCTGTTCGTGAAGTAGAAGGCTACGCCTGTGGCCGCCGCAAAAAATAGCAGCGGCAAGGAGAATAGAATACGACGCAGCCATTTCATAGCCGTTGTTTGAAAAGCCCCTGGGCTTTGGCAAGTGATTGTCGTCAGTCGATTAGCCAGCAAGACCCTGAAGCGGCGCCTCCGCCAGCATGCGGCGCCTTTGTTCCAGCCGGTCGGAAAGGGTCTCCATTAACTTGCGGCTCCAGCGCGGGTGCAACTGGAAGAGAACATCAAAGTTTTCGGGACTCAGCGCCAGCGCAGTTGTCTGCGTTTCAGCAATCACATCGGCCGATCGCGGCAAACCATCAAATTGCGCCATCTCCCCGACCATATCTCCGTCGGCCAGCATGTCGATCTTGCGGCGTTCGCCATCATGGCTCTGGTAAACGCTGAGCCGCCCTTCCATTACGATGAAGAGTTCCGCGCTGCGATCGCCTTGCAGCATCAGCGCCTCGCCCGGCGCAAAGCGGCGCGAAAACTTTTCCACCAGATGGGGCGGGAAGGCATCCTCTTCGGCAAAACTCATTTCATAGAGGGCATCGCTTAATTCGGAGGAGGGCGCCGCCAGCGAAGTCTCATGTTCGCGCCGCAGGCTGGGATCGGTTGTATGACGACGCTCATCGCAGATGCGGATACGCCGGCTCAGTTCGAAGATCGCCCGACGCGCCAGATCGGGCTGGATATTCAGCGCATTGCGAAAGTCCTCCGCTTCCCAGAGGACATAATGCGATCCGGGATAGACGCCGGCGCCGCCCGGCCGCGACCGACCCTGCAGCAGATCTTCCAGTCCGACAAAGGAGACTGGATAGAAATTCTCGTACAGCCAGCGACCCGGCTTTAACGCCAGTTTGCGCCGGGCGCGACCCTCCAGCAACATCAGGACATGGGCAGGGGGGGCGTTGCCAAAGCGTAGCACGGTGCGATAGCCGGGAGTCTCGTTGAGCAGGCCGCGGCGGACAAATTGTTTAAGTTCCATGGCGCTGTAGCATTCTCTTCGAACCTTTTGCCGCCCGGCAAAATCAAATTGACCCGCCTTGAATTTTTTCTGACCAGGCGACGTTACAGACCGATTATGTTACCAGCCGAAAAAAGATCCAGATGGTCGGGGCGGGTGCGGAGTTGGTCCAGAATCAACAAAAGCTGATCAAGCAATTCCAGGACTTTCTCCTGGTCGAGAAGGGGCTGTCGGAAAATTCCATCTTTTCCTACACCTATGACATCAAGAAGTTCCAGACCTTTCTGGATAAGACCAGCAAGGATTTCCTTGAAGTCGAAACTGAAGATATTGCCAACTTCCTGAAGGAGCAGCGGCGCAAAAAGATCTCCAGCCGCTCTCTGGCCCGCGCCGTGGCCGCGCTGCGTCAATTCTATAAGTTCCTGAAAGAAGAGAACAAGGTCGAAAGCAATCCGGCAGACAAGATCCAGACGCCGGAAGTAAAAAAGACCCTTCCCGACTACCTCAGCTTGCCGGAAATCGAGGAATTATTCAACGCGATTCGCGAGGATGACCCCTACGAGCTGCGCGATAAGGCAATGTTTGAACTGCTCTACTCCAGCGGCCTGCGCATCTCCGAAGCCTGCAATCTCAAGATGGAAGATGTCGATCTGGAAAACATGTTCCTGACAGTGCGCGGCAAGGGCGGACGCGAGCGATTGGTGCCCTTTGGCGAAAAGGCCTTCAACATCCTGAAGCGCTACATTGAGGGCGCCCGCGAAGATATTTTGAAAAGCCGCTTCAGCGACTATCTATTCATCAGCAAGAAGGGCGATTTTTTGAATCGCAAATCGGTCTGGCGGCTGCTCAAGAAGTATCTGCAGCGAACCTCAATTCGCAAAGTCGTTACGCCGCACACCTTCCGTCATAGTTTTGCCACACATCTGATCGAAAACAACGCCGATCTGCGCAGCGTCCAGGAGCTGCTCGGTCACATCGATATTTCCACTACGCAGATTTACACGCACCTGGCCAGTCGCACGCTCAAAGAAGTGCACAAGAAGTTTCATCCGCGCGGCTAAACGCTGCGCTGAATGGTCACCGTTTCCAGGGGATCGATAAACTCGGCATAGAGCGCATTGCGGTCGCGCCAGTGCGCCGCTTCGCGCGCGCACAGTTCTTCGATCTCATGGGCGTAGTCGGCCTCGGTATGATACAATTGCAGACGATCGTAAACTCCGCCAACCGCTGTCGGGTCGCGGGGGGCGTCGCCGTCGCGCTTGTAGCGCAAGAGCGAGGCCATGCGCACCAGCTTGCGACGCCGTAGCTGCGATCGGCGCGAGGGATTGGCCAATTCTTCCGGATCAAAGCGCGGACGAGCTGCAACGCTGCGGTCCACATAGCCGGCGCGTTCGGCATCGGCATCGCTAAAGCCCGGAGGCGCCGGCGGAAGCGATACGGTAATGAATCCAGCTTGTTGAAAGGGATTTTCCAGCAGCGGGTAGCGACGCGGGCGCGGCATCCACAGTTCGATTACGTCCAGCAGCTCGCGAAAAGGACAGGCCGAGATCAGGTATAAATGCCGGCCATTGGATTTGTGACCGTGCGCCGCGCGCAGCAATCGTTCGGTGGCGCTGAGGCTGCGTTGCTGCTCCGGTCCCTGAAGAGACAGCGCAATCTCGTCGATGCCAAAAAAGTTGGTGAGTGAAACGGGCTCGGCGCGCCAGCGCAAGTGGCGAAAGGCCGCCAGCGCCTCCTTCCAGTGTACACGTTCGCCAAGCCGCGCCAGGTGAGGGTCAAGAGCCTTCCAGTGTGCACGCGGGTGAAAAAACAGTCCATCCAGGTCGAAAAAAACTGCGGAGTCGCTGCGCTGAGAATTGTGCATTGCAAAGCGCCTGGAGCGCGGCCGCCACAAGCTGGCGACGCAAGCGGAGAAAAACAACAACAATCAAGTCAGGAGAAGCCTGCAACAAAATGCCTTGCCAGCAGGCGCCGGCGAGCTGCGGTTCTCCTCGTTTCAGCGATGCAATTTTCCAGCGGCGATATCCTGCTCATTGTGCTCTATTTCGGTTTGAGCCTGGGAATGGGCCTGATGCTCAGCCGGCGCGGCGGCGCCTCGCTGTCCGAGTACTTCCTCTCCGGCCGCAGCGCTCCGTGGTGGTTGGTCGGCACCGGCATGGTAGCCACTACCTTTGCCGCTGATACCCCCCTGGCCGTCACTGGCCTGGTGCGCGGCGGCGGCATCAGCGCCAACTGGATCTGGTGGAGCGCCGCGATTGGCGCCGCGCTCACTGTCTTCTTTTTTGCGCGGCTCTGGCGACGGGCCGGGGTGCTCACTGACCTGGAGTTTATCGAGCTGCGCTACAGCGGGCCGCTGGCGGCCTTCCTGCGCGGCTTCAAAGCGATCTATTTTGGACTGTTTTTGAATATCGTGGTGATGGCCTGGGTCAATCTGGCAATGTACAAGATTGCCGCAGTCCTCTTTCCTGAAATCGATCCGCGTCTGGCGGTCAGCGCCGCAGCGGCGGCAACCTTGCTCTATGTGGCCCTGACTGGACTGTGGGGCGTTGCCATTGCTGATGCCTTTCAGTTTGCCGTGGCCATGGGCGGCTGCATCGCCCTGGCGTGGTTTGCGGCGGGTCATCCCGCCGTGCAGCAGGCCGGCGGACTTGGCGCAGCGCTGCCGGAGGCTATGTTGCAGTTGCTGCCGCGCTTCGAGAGCGGCGGCGGCGCGGGTAGCATTGCCTCGTCCGCTTTTCTGGCCTACGTTCTGGTGCAATGGTGGGCCTCCTGGTATCCGGGGCAGGAGCCCGGCGGCGGCGGCTATATTGCGCAGCGAATCATGTCGGCGCGTGACGAACGGCACGGCGTCAAGGCCGCGTTGTGGTTCTTGATCGCTCACTACTGTGTGCGATCCTGGCCCTGGATTCTTGCCGCACTGGCCGCGATTGTAATCTATCCCGGGCTTGATGCGGCGCATGGCGAGGAAAGTTATGTATACTTGATTCGCGATATATTGGGTTCGCCGTGGCGCGGTCTGCTGGCTGCGGCCTTTCTGGGCGCCTACATGTCCACCATTGCCACGCACCTGAACTGGGGCGCTTCCTATGTGGTGAACGACTTTCTCCGCCGCTTCTGGATGCGCAAGCAGCAGGAGCAGGGCGGCATCCGCGCGGCGCGCGTCGTTTCTTTGCTTCTGCTTGTGCTATCGCTGCTTTTGTCTTTCACCGTTTTGAAATCCGTTCAGGGCGCGTGGGAATTCTTGCTCAGCTGCACGGCTGGCATGGGCTTTGTCCTGATTCTTCGCTGGTACTGGTGGCGCATCAACGCCCTGGCCGAGATTGTGGCGATGGTGGCGCCGCTCTGGATTGTAAGCGCTATGAAGCTGGCGGCCAGTCTGGGCGTCGAGGTCCCGGCCTCTCCGCAAAATCTGTTCTGGATTGCACCGGCGGTAGTTGTCTGTACGCTGGCAGCGGTCTATCTGGCCGGACCAGAATCGCCGCAGACCTTGCAGCGCTTTTACCAGCGGGTACGACCGCCTGGTCCTGGCTGGCTGGCCATCAGCGGCGACCCACAGCGCTCTTCCTGGCGCGTACTGGCCCCCGATTTTGCGGGCTGGCTGTCGGCAGTGCTGATGATTTACGGACTGCTTTTTGCGCTCGGCGCGGCATTGTTTGGGCGCTACGCTGAAGCGGTTGGCTGGGGCGCCCTGGCGCTGGCGGCCTCGGCCATCGTAGCCTGGATGCTGCGCCGTCAGTTTCGGAGGAGCGAGTGAATTTTCCTGACGCCGCCGAGGTTCGTCTCTTCTACCGTCGCAAGGCCGGCCAAAAAAACCGCCTCCTTGTGGAGGAGCTGAAGGGCGCCGATGTGCTCTGCTCTGCCGATGCAGCAATGGAACTGCACCTCAACCGCAGTCCTGGCGAATTACGCCCCTTGATTCGCCGCCGTCAGGAACCAATCATCTTCCTTGATCGGGTGGAGATCAGTCTACGCGCCGGCAAATACGCCTCCATCTCGCTGCACGATCAGATCGAAATCGATCGTAGATTCCGCATCTACCAGCATGGCTATCAATCCTGGAGCGCCAGCGGCCTCAAGCGCGCCGGCGACCGCGACTCCTTTGTGCGGCTTCCGTGGAAGCACCGCATGGATGAAAATTTTGAGACTCCGCTGCAGGGCTGGCTGCCAGAGTGGTTCCCCCTGCATTTGCTGGCGCGACGCGGTCGCTTTCATAGCGAATGGTTGATTGGCCTTGAGGAATTGGACAGCGACCAGCCGGCGCGCATCTTGTTTACAGGCGGCGCTCCGGCCAACCATAGCCTGCGATTTCGATTACGAATGGACCCGCAAAGCGGCCGCCTGCTGGAATTTGCAGCCATCTGGGATTTCAACGGCCGCGCCATGGGCAACCATGCGCGCGAATCAATGACGCCGTTGCTCTGGGAGTTCTCTCTTCCTGGAGAGCCGCGCAAGGTCGGCGGCTTTGAGACCTTCCTGGACAGCGCCGTCCAGCGCGCCTGTGCACAACTTGGCCGAACCCGCGCCGAAGCGCCGATTCATGGCTGGTGCTCGTGGTACTACTATTACAACAAGATTTCCGAATCAATCCTTCGCCAGAATCTGGCTGAGATTCGTCGCCGGCAGTTGCGCCTTGATCTATTTCAGATTGACGATGGCTGGCAGCGCGCACTGGGCGATTGGACCCAACCAAACCAGCAGTTTCCAGCAGGCATGGCGGCGCTGGCCGCCGAAATCAAAGCGCAATCGATGCGCGCCGGTTTGTGGCTGGCCCCCTTTGTGGCCATGAAAAACGCCGCCATCTTCCGCGAGTTTCCGGAGGCGGTCCTGCGTGACGAAGACAGCGGCAAGCCAGTGCGCGCCCTCTACAACCCGCTATGGGGCGGCTGGGCCTACGCTCTGGATGTCAGTCATCCACACTACAAGGCCTGGTTGGCCAATGTCATTGATACCCTGGTGCGCAACTGGGGCTTCGATTATTTGAAGCTGGATTTCCTCTTTGCCGCTTGTTTTCGCGGCCGGCGCGCCGATGCACAATCCTCTGGAGCGCGCAGGCTTCACGATGTCTTGCAGCTGATTCGCCGGGTCGCCGGACGAAAGACCTTTTTGCTTGGTTGCGGCGCTCCGCTCTGGCCGGCAGCCGGGCTTGTTGATGGAATGCGCATCAGCGTCGATGTGAATCAGGTCTGGTCCGGCAATGGCCTGTCGCGACTTCTGCACGATCGAAATTATCCGACGGCGCAGGGAGCGCTGATCAATACGCTGACGCGCAGTTTCTTACATCGACGCACATGGTTGAATGATCCCGATTGTTTGATGGTGCGCGGACGGCGCAGCAGTCTGAGTCTTGCCCAGGTTCTCATGATGGCCTCGGTAATGTCTGTTTCTGGCGGCATGCTCTTGCTCTCCGACGATCTCTCGGAGCTGGAAGAGGAACGCCTGGCAATCTGGGAGAAGGCGCTGCTGGTCAATCGGCGCTGCGCTGCGGCTACGCCGATTCCGCTGGGACTGCTGGAACATCCTTTCCCGCGCGGGCTCTACAATCCTGCAGGCTATCTGGGCCTCTGGAATCCAGGCTCAAGGCCAGGCCGCATCACTGTGCCGGCCCCGCCTGGCCTCTCCGATTCCGCTTTGCGCGGCGTGCGCGACCTCTGGACCGAGCAGGAGCTGAACTGGCGGATGGAAGATGGCCGCATCAGTTGCGCCCTTGGGCCCTTTGAGAGTGTGGTTGGGCAGGTGGGCTGACAGCGCCGCCGTGAGGGCTGCAGGTTCGAAATAGGCTTGCCCGACGTCCAATTTTGCTCTGCGATTCCAGCAGGCGACAGACCTGAGCGCCGCTTTTTCCACGGGCGGCGGGCAATTCCTTCCGAAATTGTAGCAGGGCCAGGTTGCGTCCGGCAAGGCCGCGTACCTGGACCATAGCTCTGGCGCCGGAATAGACGGAGATTGCAGCAATGGTAGATGGTTCGCTTTCACAGGAAGAGATAGACCTGTTGCTGCAGGGCGCTGATGATTTTTCCGGCGCCGGATCCGATGCCGGCCCGGCAGTTGCAGCCTCAGCGCTTGGCCAGGATATGTCGCCGCTGGAGCGCGAGACCGTGGCTGATCTGATTCAGCATGCCATGAGCGCCGGCACCCAGGGTCTGGGGATGATTCTGGCGCGTAACGCACGCGTCGGAGCGCCCTACGCCGAGGTCAAAGACCAGTCGGCCATCGAACGCGACCTCAAGAATCAATACACTGTCTTTGCACAAAACCTGAGCGGCGGACTCAATGGACCGGTCGCTCTGTTCATTCCGCAAGCGGACGCCGCCCGTCTGGCGGCGGTCGTCATGGGCAACGAAGCGACTGTGGCCGCCAACCAACCGCTGGACAGCGCTCAGATCGCTGTGGTCAAAGAATCGGTCGGCCCGATGCTATTCACCATGGCCAGCCAGCTTTCGGCCAAGGTTGGCCAGGCCATTACGCCCATGCCGGTTGAGGTGCGCTCCGCCGCCGAAGAGCCCTTCGCGCTGCGCGGCTATCCGACATACTTGAAGATTCAACTGCCCTTCAGCGTGGAAAATGCCTTTGAATCGCGGGTGCAGATGGTTCTGCCTCTCGCCCTTGCCATCGATATTTACAATCGTTCGCGCAATCAAGGCGCTGGCGGAATGGGCGGGGGAATGGGCGGGGGCATCCAGGTTCCAAGCGGACCGATGCCAGGTCAATCGGGCATCAAGGACGTTGGCTTTCCGCCGCTTTCGCAGCAGGGGCCGGGGCCGCTGCAACCCAATATGAACCTCTTGATGGACGTCAAGATGACGCTGACCGTGGAACTCGGTCGGACGCCAATGTACATCAAGGATATCCTGGCCCTGGGCGAGGGCTCGATCATCGAACTGGAGAAACTGGCCGGCGAGCCGGTGGACTTGCTGGTCAACAGCAAGTTGATTGCCAAGGGCGAAGTAGTGGTCATCGATGAAAACTTTGGCGTGCGCGTAACGGACATTGTGACTCCTTTTGACCGCTTGAAGAAGGGCGCCCAGAATCCTTGATTTTTGCGCCGTGCATGCTACGGCGGCTGAGGCCTGCTGCAGCCGCTGACTTTCCATCCGAGCATCATTTAACATTGCAAGAAATCAACTCGCCCAGGCCGCAACGACCATGGATTTTCCGCTGCTTTCCGATGTAACAAATATCATTCACATTGCGGTGGCGCCGGTCTTTTTGCTCACTGCAATTGCCACAATGATCAACTCGATGAACACCCGGATGGCGCGGATCATCGATCGCCACCGATTGGTCAAGGGGCGTCTGGCTGCAGCTGCTGAGGCAGAGCGGGAAGAGCTGCAGTTTGAGGTGCGCCATCTGAAGCGCCGTACGCGTTTGATCTACTACGCCATTTTTTGTTTCGTACTCTCCGCATTGCTGGTCTGCGTGGTGGTCGGCGGCGCCTTTGTAGCCGCCCTGCTTGGCTTCGCTCTGGCGCGTATGGTGGCCATTACCTTCATTGCCGGAATGGCTTCCATGGTTGCGGGCCTTGGCCTCTTTTTGCGCGAGGTCTTCCTGGCCGTCTCCGTCGAGAATCACTTTCGAAGCTAGGTCTGGCGCCGCGCCTGGCCGCCTGGCTGGCCCGGGAAGGACTTGCGGAGATCGAGGCAAAGCGCTTGACCCGTCAGATTATGTGACATAATTCTGCCGGCATGGTCGCTGCATCGCGCCTGCTGGCGCCTGGCATTTCCGTCCTACTGCTCCTGCAGCCGCTTGTGTTGCATGCCGAGCGAGTCCGGAGCGAACAGCGTAGCCGTGAAAGCGCCTCGTCGCGTCGGCCGGCAGATCGATCTGCTCCAGCAGCGCCTGCGGCCGCCCCTGCGCCCGGCGCCGACTCTGCTGGCGGCGCAGCGCAGACCGCCCCGGCGCCGGCCGGCAGCCGCAACGATGCGCAAATCAATGAGGCCTGGATGCAAGCAATCCGCAATGAGGGCCAGGCGCCGGCCAATGGCGCGGCCCCCGACAGCGCCGCTTCAAGCGACGAGGGACGCTTTGCCAATCCGGGCGCCGGATCAGAGGGCGCTGGCGAGTCTGCAGAGAGTGGCGCTGCCCCGACCTCGCCCGCGCCAGCGACACAAAGCAGTACGTTGTTCCCGCACGAAGAAGGACCTTCCTTCCTTTCGGTGGCGCTGCGCTTCTTTGGCCTTCTGGCGGTGATGGGCTTTGTATTCTACCTGGTGATGCGCTACATTCGAAACAAGAGCGGGCTGCCGGCGGTCGGCGGCGGCGAGCTGGTGCATGTAGTGGCATCGATCCCGCTGGTGCAGGGAAAGTTTCTGCAAATCGTCGATGTTGCCGGGAAGCTGATGGCTCTCGGCGTTTCTGAGGCCGGAGTGCAAATGTTGACGGAAATCAACGATGGCATCGCCGCCGATCGCATACGTCTCTGGCAGTCAAGCAAGCGACCGGAGCAGGCCGCAAGCAGCGCGCTGGAACGGCTGGTAGGCGCCCTGAAGGGAAGCGACTTTCGCTTCTGGCAGACCGCGGACCGCAAGCGTGACTTCCCCGATTTTCAGCAATTGCTTCGCGCCCAGGGCGCCGCGCCGCTGGCCGCCGTTTCCTCGGCGCCCGATGCTCCATCTGGCGCCGACGCTGCGGACCAGAGCGACGATCTCAAAGAACTTCTGCGTCAGCAAAAGGCGCGCTTGACCGCTCTGCAGCGCCCTCGCAAAAATTGATCAATCCTAAGTCGGGCGCGGATGAAGCAGAGCGCAACACTCGATCGTGAACTGATCGACGAGGAAGTCAATCGCGTCCTCGCTCGCGGCTCGCTCTATGCAGTCTTTGTCGGCTTCTCTTGCGCTCCGGCGCTCTACGCCCTGGCAAAAGCGGGGGTAACGCCAGGTCTGGAGGCGCCGGCGCTCTGGTCGCTGACTGGCGGCCTTTATTCGCTGCTGGTTCACCTGCTGGCGCGCCGCAGCAAGATCCGTGGATGGTTGATGTGGCTGACGGTGAGCCTTTTCACTTTTTTTGTCAGCGCTCTCTTTCTGGCGAGCCATCTGCTATTGCCCGGCGGCGCTGCCACCTTTCTTACCGGACCGCCAACGCTGCTCTACTTTTTCATGATCGCTATCAGCGCCTTAACCTTTGAACCCAAACTTTCCCTATTCACTGGATTGCTGTGCGGAATACAGTTTTTCTTTTTTTTCTGGATCGGTCGCGCGGAGCTGGATAAGCTGCAAGGCGCCGACGCCCTTCTATTGCAGGATCTCAAGTCGCCGGCCATTCAATTCTTCAAGTCACTGATGATGGTTTTTTCCGGCGCCATCACCGGTTACATCAGTGTCACGGCGCGTCGGCTGATCACGCGAGCGATTGGCGAGGAGCGTGAAAAGTCGGCCATCAGCCGCCTCTTTGGCCAATTTGTTTCCGATGAAGTCAAGGATCGCATCGTTCAAGAGCAGCACGGTCTGATCGGCGAAAACAAAGAACTGGCCATTTTGTTTTGCGACCTGCGCGGCTTTTCGACGTTCAGCGAGGGTCGGGCGCCGGAGCAGATTGTGGCGGAGCTCAATGAATACTTTGACCGGATGACGGAGTGTATCGTTTCTGAGGGCGGTTCGATCGACAAGTTCATTGGCGATGCAATCATGGCCGTGTTTGGCGGCGTGCGCTCGCTTCCTGATCCAGCGGCGGCCGCCTTTGATGCGGCGCTGAAGATGCGCGGCATCCTTGCGCTCTTGAATCAGGAGCGTATGGCAAGAGGCGCTGCGCCGCTGGAGAACGGGATCGGAATTCATTTTGGGCAGGCCTTGCTGGGCGCAATCGGCGCCAGCGAACGCAAGGATTTCACTGTCATTGGCGATAGTGTCAATGTCGCCTCGCGCCTCGAAGGCTTGTGCAAGGAGTTTCAGCAACGCATCATTGTAAGCGAAGCAGTGGCCGATCGACTGCGACCCGATCAGCGCCAGCGACTGCACAGCCTGGGCGCCGCTCAGGTCAAGGGACGCAGCGCGGTCATTGAAATTTACGCCGCCGGCGAGGTCTGAGCGCTTTGTAACTATTGAAAAACTTGTCAAAAAAGCGGCGGGCCCGATTGTTTCTATTACATGACTCAAATCCGGCTTTTTGCCGCCTTGATCGTCTTGATTTTCGCCGCCACTGTTCTGGCCCAGGCGCCGCTGAATGATCAACCGGGAGGGGCCGCGCCGCCCCCGGCTCAGGAAACCTCGCCTTCACCGCAACCTGGCCCCGCGCCACAGCCAGCCGCAGAAGGCGCGCAGCCGCGCATCAGCGGCGAATTGGTAGAGGGGCAGATACGGATCGAAAGCTATCCGCCAGGCGCCAGTGTATATATCAATGAGCGGCTTGCCGGACAAACGCCCATGATCCTGCCTGCCGATAGCATCGAACGGGTGATTCGTGTCGCAAAGGAGGGCTACATCGACGTAACGACGCCGGTGCGGTCCACCGGAGGCGTCACCATGCTGATCGTTCTGCGTCCGCAGGAAGCGGCAACGCCGCCTGCCGTAGCGGGAGGCGCAGCACAGCCCCCGGCGGTGCGCGCCGGCGGGCTCGATTGGCGGGCCTTTGGCCTTTCCTTGATTTTTCCGGGCCTTGGCCAAGCTTCGCAAGACAGGAGCGGCGCTGCCTACGCTTTTGGAACGACTGGCGCCCTGGGTTTTGCCTCTTTTCTGGCCGGCGACTTTATGTTTCGCGAAGGGCAGCGCAGCTTCAAATCTGCCTACGCTGCCACCACCACCACTACCGCTGCGGCCTTTGCAACCAGCAGTTCGCTTAGCGGCACAATCTATCTCACATTGTACCAGGATTATCTTTTGAATGGCAGCGGAGTACACAATGGCCGTCCCAACTGTCGGCGCACGCTGCCCGGTTGCAGCTTTATAGAAGACGGCTACCAGTATCGGCGATGGGGTCTGGGTCTCTATGCCGCTTTGTGGATCTGGTCGGCCCTCGATGCCTTGTTCTACCAGGAAGCGGCCATTGGAGCTGGATCCGACCCTTCTGCAGCGCCTGGCGGCCGCTTTGATTTTGGCCTGGCGCCGGCGCGCGATGCTTCTGGACGTAGCAGCGCCGAGGCCTGGCTGAATTTTCGTACTACATTCTAAACAGTAAATGCCATGATAGTAAATCATCGTACCACGATTGCAGTATTTCTTCTGGCAACGGGCTCTGCCTTCGCACAGACGGCGCCGGACGCCAGCAGCCAGGTGGTCCCGGATTTTACCGCCGCCGAAAGCAATGTTCGCGTAGAATCAAGCCCCTCGGGCGCCCGCGTTTTTGTCAACGAGCGACCTGCAGGGCAAACGCCGTTGCTGCTTCCGGCAGACGGAATCGAGCGCGTGCTGCGCGTCGAGCTGCAGGGATACCAGCGCGTCATTCTGCCAATGCGTTCCAGCGGCGCCGGCAGTCTCTTGATTGTCCTTCAAAAAAACAGCGCTCCTGCACAACGGCCGCCGGAAGGCGCCTCGCGCCCGACCGCTGTCGCTTCCTCTGGCGTTGATGTCGGGGCCTTTGGACTCTCTCTGCTATTTCCTGGACTAGGTCAGGCTTCTCAAGATCGAAGCGGGGCGGCCGTAGGATTTGGAATTCCAGCAGCCCTGGCCATCGCCAGTTACCTGTGGGCGCAGTCTACACTGCACTCCGGTCTTGGCAACTATGAGCGTTCTTTGCGCGATCGATTTCTATTCGCCAATCTGGCAAACGGGTTGCCGGTCACGAGCATTGGCGCTATCTCGCGGACTACGCTTGTGAACTATATCGGATATCCGGTCGTCCTTCAGCCTCACCCCTATCCCGGCGGGAGCCCACATTGTGATCGAGAGATCCCGGGATGTCGGGAGGTGTTCATCGGTCATCGTGCCAAACACAATGCGCTCTGGGTTTATTCTATTGTTTGGCTGTGGAGCGCCTTTGATGCCCTGTTCCACGGCGGCGGAGCGGCGGCAGCGATAGGCGAACACAGCGACGCTGCTGTTGACGGCGGCTTCAGCTTTTATGCCGCGCCGGAGATACAGCGCAGCGTGGTGCGCGGGGTGGAGGCCAGCGCTGCCTGGCGCCTATCATTTTGAGCTTTTCGCTGACGCCGTCGAGCGGGCCAATGACTCATGTCTACTTTGCCAGCCGAAATGCGGGCTCTCGAGCTCAAGGAATACTCTGAACAGCCGCGGCTGGACCTGCTGCAAAAGAAACTGCCAGCGCTGAAGCCCGGTCAGCTGTTGATCAAGATCAGCGCTGCCTCGATCAATCCCTCCGACCTGCACTTTCTGGAAGGTAAGTACGGCATAAAGAAGAAGCTGCCGGTCGTTCCAGGCTTTGAAGCGGCTGGAACGGTGGTGGCGCACCGGGCCGGTTTTCGCGGCAGTCGCCTGGTTGGGAAGCGCGTGGCCTGCGCCGCAGGCGCCGAGGGCGACGGGGTCTGGGCGGAGTACGCCGCCATCGACCAGCGCTTTTGTTTTCCACTGCTGAATAATGTTAGCGATGAGGCCGGCGCTGCAGCGCTGGTCAATCCCCTGACGGCGTGGGCGATGCTGGACATGGCCAGCGAGCGCAAGGCCCGCGCTATTGTTCAGAATGCAGCGGCCGGCGCTCTCGGTCGAATGCTGTTTCGGCTGGGTCGCCGGCGCGGTCTACAGGTGATCAATATTGTTCGTCGCCCGGAGCAGGCCGCAATCCTGAAAGGCGATGGCGCGGAGCACATCCTGCTGAGCAGTGACAGTCGCTTTGAGCGCGAGCTACTGACGCTTTCGCGCAAACTGGGCGCTACGGTCGCTTACGATGCAATTGCTGGCGAAGCCACGGAACAACTTTCGCGATCCATGCCGCCCAGGTCGCGGATCATCGTTTATGGCGCTTTGTCCGGCGAGTACTGTCGCATTCACCCGGGGATGTTGATCTTTCGCAATTCGAGCCTTGAGGGCTTCTGGCTTTCCACCTGGATGTCCGAGGTTTCGCCCTCGAGGCTGCAGAAGATCGCCCGGGAATCACAATCGCTGATCGGTCAGGAACTTGGCACTGCCATCCAGGCGCGCATTCCTTTGAGCCGCGGACCGGAGGCAGTCGAGCAGTACCGCAACAATATGTCCGCCGGCAAGGTGCTGATTCTTCCCGGCGCCTGATGACTTTGCCATGACCTGCGCGCTGGCGCTTCGCCGCGGCCGCGCGGAGGGCCAGAAAAAAGCTTGTACAATAGCGGCAGGGCGCCAGGCCTCTGCATTATGTCCCCTTGTGCAAGGCTGCGCTTCCGGCGGTTCAAGGTTGTGGCCTGTGCCGGGCTGCTGCTGGCCCTGCTTTTTAGCGCCGGCTCGCTGCTGGCCCAGCCCGCAGCTGCTAACCTGCAGATTCCGGTGATTGACGGCCTGCGCGCCGCTCGCGATGGCCGCGAGGCTTCGCTCTCGCTGGTGTTGATTCTGGTGCTGACGCTGCTCAGCCTGGCCCCGGCCCTGATCATGATGATGACGGCCTTTACCAAGGTGATCATTGTATTCGACTTTGTGCGGCGGGCGCTGGGATTGCAGAACATGCCGCCCAATCAGGTTCTTTTTGGCCTGGCCATTTTTATCACCGCATTCATTATGGCGCCCACCCTTCGCGAGTTCAACGAAAAGGCGCTCGACCCTTATTCGCGCGGCGCGCTGAACACGCAGAACTTCTTTGGCGAAGGCATCAAGCCCTTCCGCCAGTTCATGGTGCGTCAAATTGGCAAGGATGGCGCTCGAGAAATTGCTTTGATGGTGAAGCTTTCCGGAAAACCGCCAGAACAAGTGCGCAGCGTTGAAGACATTGATTCGTACATATTGATTCCGGCCTTCATGCTTTCTGAAATAAAGAAGGCCTTTATCATTGGCATTGTAATCTTCATCCCATTTGTCGTCATCGACCTGGTCGTCGCCTCGACCTTGATGTCAATGGGCATGATCATGCTGCCGCCGGCAATGATCTCCCTGCCGTTTAAGATTATATTGTTTATCCTGGTCGATGGCTGGCATCTGATTACCTACAATCTGGTGCTATCCTATGGGGGCGGATGATGCTGGAGAGCGATGTCATTCAAATTGTGCAACAGAGTTTGCTGGTTACGCTGAAAGTCTCGTCGCCAGTGCTGATCTTGAGTATGGCGGTTGGCCTGGTGATTTCGATTTTACAGACCACCACCTCGATTCAGGAGCAAACTCTTACCTTCGTCCCCAAGCTACTGGCCGTGTTTTTGGCGATTGCATTCTTTTTCGCCTGGATGATCAATACCCTGACCGACTATACGCGGGGCATGTTTGAACTGATTGCTCGCTTCTAGCATTGATTCGGAGGCGAGGACAACAGGCATGGAGGGATTCAGCGACAATGCGCAGCAGCTGGGTCTGATCTTTGCGCGTACGTTTGGCTTGATGTCCATTGCCCCGGTGTTTGCCACTGAATCGGTTGGCATGCGCATGCGCGCTACCCTCGGCTTCTTGCTGGGGGTCATTCTCTATCCGGCCGCCGTCAATTTCTTGCCGCCCTTGCCGGACTCGGCGGGGGCCTTTGCCATTGCCGCCGGTTCACAATTGATCATGGGATTGATCATCGGCTTCATGGTGCTGGCAATTTTCTCTTCCTTTCAAATTCTGGGAGAAATCTTTTCGCTGCAGATGGGCATCTCCTTTTCCGAGGTGCTCGACCCTCAATCGCAGATTTCGGTGCCGCTGCTGGGCGTATTGAAAAACGCCATTGGCATGTTGCTCTTTCTCTATGCGCCCTTTGCGATGGATGGTCTCTACGCGCCGGCCGTGTTGCACATGCTTCGCGCGCTCGGCTATTCCTTCCAGGCGGCGCCGGACCTCAATCTGAACGCCAACACGCTTGGCGGCATACTGAATTTCATGGACCAGTCTTTTGGCGTGATGTTTCTCACGGCGGTCAAGATAGGCATTCCGCTGATTGGCATACTGTTTATTACGTCGCTGCTGCTGGGTTTGCTTGGCCGGGCAGCGCCGCAGATGAACCTGATTGCCATGGGCGTGCAGATCAATGTTGGCGTCGGTCTGGTGACGCTGGCGCTATTGATGCCTGCGCTGCTGCCAATGATGTCCGATTCGTTTCATTCAATGTATGATCACATGGCCGAGATGTTTCATGCCTGGCCGCGGCAGGCGGCGCAATGAGCGCTGCTGACAGCAACTTGAAGCTGCGCTGGCTGTATCGCCGCCAATGCAGCAGCGGGTCTCTGGCCTCGGCGCGCCTGAGCGCGGTCTTTGAGCTGAAGCCGCAGGCGCTGCCGCGCTTTGAGCTGCAGCGATTTGCTGCAGAAGACGAGGGCCGGACCGAGCTTCCCAGCGAACGGCGCAAGCGCGAAGAGCGTGAAAAGGGCAATGTCGCTCGCAGTCAGGATCTGGTATCTTCCTCCGTTCTGCTGGGAACGGTGGCGGCGCTATTTGTCTCCGGCGCCTGGATCACTGGGCAATCCTTGCACGTCTTTCGTTCTTTTCTGGATCAAGATTACGCGGCGCTCAGTACGCTCAACGTGGAGGAACTGCGCCGTCTCGGATTGCAGATCTTCTGGCGCACGGCGCTGATTGTAGCGCCGGTCATGGCTGCCGCTTTTGTGATGGGCATTGCGGCAAATATCGCTCAGTTTGGCTTCCTGTTTACAGCACAGCCGCTGGCCTTCAATCCTGAACGGATCATTCCGGACTTCAAGCGCGTCTTGCCGGTGCGCCGAACGCTTTACAACCTTCTAAAGATTCTGGTGCAGGTCGTCCTGATTGCAGTAGCCGGATATATCATCGTAATGGATGACTTTCTGCCCCTGTTGAAGTCCGGCGATATGGGCGTGACCAGAGCGCTGACCTTATTTGCCTGGACGGCATTCAAGCTCTTAATAGTAACTGCGCTGATCCTATTTGGCGTGGCGATACCGGACTACTTTTACCAGCGCTTCGAGTACATGGAAAACTTGCGCGTGACCGTGAGCGAAGCCAAGCGCGAGCGCAAGGAAGACGAGGGCGACCCAATGATTCGCCAGCGTCAACGGGAACGGGCCTATCAATTGCGACGCCAGCGGGATATGCTGAAGGAAGTGCCGGCTGCCGACGTTGTCATCACTAACCCGACGCACTTTGCAGTAGCGCTGCAATTTGATCCATCCAAGCACTCGGCGCCAACGGTCGTGGCCAAGGGGGCTGACAATCTGGCCTTCATCATTCGCACGATCGCTCGCGAAAACGGAGTGCCGATCGAGGAAAATCCGCGATTGGCCCGGGTGCTCTATGAAGACGTGGAGATCGGCCGGGAAATACCGGAAACGCTCTTCCGGGTGGTAAGCGCAATTTTTGCGCGACTGCAGCGCTTCCGGCGCGGAGCGGCAGTCTAAGCGACGGAGAAAGGAGTCATGCTGGAAACGCTTCGAAGATATCTACAGAGCAGCGATATCACGCTGGGAATGGGCGTCATTTTTATTCTGACGCTGATCATCGTGCCGCTTCCGGGCTCTATGCTCGATGGCCTGATTGCGATATCACTGTTGAGCGGAATTTTGATACTGCTGGTGGCCCTTTCTTCGACCAGCCCGGCACAATTTACGGTCTTCCCGACTTTGTTGCTCGTAACCACGGTCTACCGCCTGGCAGTGAACGTTTCGACTACCAGGATGATATTGTCGCAGGGCGCCGGCGCTGATTCCAAGCTGATCACTGTCTTTGGCACCTTTGTGGTCGGCGGCGGCGGCGATACCGGCGGCCTGGTAGTGGGAATCATCATCTTCCTGGTTCTCACCCTGGTTCAGGTCATGGTCATTACCAAGGGCGCCACGCGCGTTTCAGAAGTGGCCGCTCGCTTCGCTTTGGATTCTTTGCCTGGCAAGCAGCTGGCCATCGACTCTGATCTGGCTGCCGGATATATCAACGAGCAGGAGGCGCGACGCCGTCGTGAATTGTTGCAGAAAGAAAGCAATTTCTATGGGGCCATGGATGGCGCCAGCAAATTCGTGCAGGGCGATGTGCGCCTGGGATTGGTGATCATCGCCATCAATATCATTGGCGGATTGATTGTCGGTATGAGCATCCGCGGCGAAGATTTTGCCGGCGCGCTGATTACGTACACGCGCTTCACGATTGGCGACGGTCTGGCGGCGACGATTCCATCGCTGTTGATCTCAACGGCCAGCGGTATTATCGTTTCGCGTTCGGTGGATGAGGAGGCATTGCCGGCCAGTATCCGCAAACAATTGCTGTCCAACCCCCGCTTGCTCTATACCGTCGGCGGATTGATGATCGTTGCCAGTTTGATACCTGGCTTTCCTTTCTTTGCGCTTGCCGGCATCGGCGCTCTGATCATCTACATGGGCGTCCGCATTGAGCGAAGCCTGCGCACGGTGGCGCAGGAAGAAAAGGCGCGCGAGTCGGAAAAGGGCGAAGAACGCAAGCCAGAATCATACCTGCAGCACCTGCGCACCGAACCGCTGGAAGTTGAAATTGGCTATAATTTGATTCCGCTCGTCGATCCTAAGGCCGGCGGTACGCTGCTGGATCAGATTTCCCGATTGCGCAAGCGTTTTGCCATGGAAACCGGCTTGATCGTGCCGCCGGTGCGCATTCGCGATAACATGCATCTGGAGCCTGGAGAATACGCGATCAAGCTACAGGGTAGCGTTATAGCCTCATCCAAATTGGAGCCGGACCGTCTGCTGGCCATTGATACCGGGCGCGTCAGCCAGGCGCTTGATGGCGTGACAGTATTCCGCGAGCCTACCTACGGTCTGAATGCCGCCTGGGTGACGCCGGACCGCAAGGGCGAAGCGGAGAGCGGCGGCTACGATGTTGTTGATCCGGCGACAGTAATCGCTACCCATCTTTCTAATGTAATCCAGAGCAACAGTTCCGAAATCATGGGTCGCCAGGAAGTGCGCAGCATCATCGACAGCGTTCGCGAAGACAACGCCGTGGTGGTGGATGAAGCGCTCAATGAGAAGAAGATCCCGCTGGGCGTCATCCAGACCGTGCTGCAGAATCTGCTCAAGGAGAACGTCAGTATTCGTAACATGGTGCGCATCCTGGAAGCGGTTTCCAATCACGCGGAACGCACGCAGATGGATCCCTATCTGCTAACGGAGACCGTGCGTCAGACCTTGCGCCGGCAAATCGTGGCCGAATACCTGGATGCTGAGAAGAAGTTGCGTTGTATTACCATCGATCCGCAGATTGATCGCCGCCTGCGCGAGGGCATTCACCGCGATCCAGAAGAGGGATTTGTGATGGCGTTGCGTCCAGATTTCCAGGTGGCGTTACGCGAGGCGCTCATTGAGCAATTCCGTGCGGCGCAAAGCGAGGGGCGTCATCCGGTTTTCCTCAGCAGTCGCGCCATCCGCGCCGGAATCTTTTACATACTGGAGCGTCTTCTGCCATCGCGCAATTTTACGGTGCTGGCTCACGAAGAAGTGCCTGGCGACGTTCAGGTCGAGGTCGTCGGGCAGGTCGCTATTCGTGCACGTCAGGAAGAAGAGCAGCCGGCGCCCTGAAGCGCCTGGGGCTGATCAGAAATTACCGTGGCGAACGTCGGAGGCGTGCACAAAAAATAGTTCGGCCTCGGCCAGGTTTGTGGCCAGATCGCCAATGCGCTCCATGGCCTTGGCAATGAAGGCGTCGGCCAGCGGCGGCTGCGATTCGATGATGTGGTCCTCCAGCTCGTCGACCTCGAATTCCAGCTGCATCACCCGTTCGGCGGCGGCCGAATCGGCGCGATTGATGGCGTAGACAGCAAGTTCCAGCGCCTCGCGAGCCCGCTTCGACAGAGTGCGCAGTTCCTCGCTGGCGGCGCCTTTCAATTTGAGAGCCCAGCGGGCTACCGTGCGCGACTCGTCGCCCACCCGCTCCAATTCATTGGCCATGCGGATCGCGCTGAATACATAGCGAAACTGCTGGGCGAAGGGTTCGCGTACGCCAAGTATTTCGACGCATTTCTCATCAATGCGCATCTCCAGCGCATCGACCTGCTTGTCCAGTTGCAGGACGGCGCTCACGTCTTCCGGCCGTCGGCTTTCGAGCGCGTCCAGCGCCAGATCGTAGACCTCCAGGGCGCGCGCCGCCATGTCCGCCACCAGCTGTTTGAGTTCGTCGATATAGATCTGATGCATCGCAAGGCAGAGCCAGAAGGAGGCCGGCCCCTGAGGCAAGCGCTTCCGGAATGCAGATTGTGTCAATTTGGCTCTCCGGGAAACCTTGAGCCGCCTTTGTGCTTGCCAGCTAATTAGAATATTCTAATATGATAATATGGCTGTCGTTTCCAGAAACCGCGCCGAGCGATTGCAGCGCAACGCCGCTCAGGCGGCGGAGCTTTTGAAGTCGATGGCGCACGAGGGGCGCTTGCTGGCCCTCTGCCAGTTGATCGGCACGGAACGCAGCGTGGGTCAACTGGAGGAATCGACGGGGCTGTCACAGTCTGCGCTTTCGCAACATCTTGCCCGCTTGCGCGCCCAGGGCCTGGTGGCGGCTCGCCGCAAGGGACAGTCGGTTTTTTACGCTCTGGCCGACGAGCGCGCTACCCGCGTCATCCAGGCGCTGTACGCCATCTACTGCCAATGAGACGCTGCGGGAAAATGGAGGCCTTCATTGTCTGCTGAGCCAGTGCTATTCTTCAACGCCTGGTCGATGCTTGGCTTCGCTCTGTCTACCGGCGTCGGCATTGCTCTGGGCATGCTGGGCGGCGGCGGTTCGATCCTGGCCACGCCGCTGTTGGTTTACGTCTTCGCCTTGCCTGCCGAGGATGCAATGGGTTATTCGTTGGCTGTGGCCGGCGCCGGAGCGCTGGCCGGCGCCATTCGCTACTATCGGCAGGGGCTGGTAGATTTACGTCGAGGACTGGCCTTTGCTGCGCCCTCAATTCTTGCCGTCTATCTGGCGCGCGCCTATCTGACGCCGGCGATCCCGGAGTTGCTGAACATCGGCGGCTGGCAGATCAGCAAGCGATCGCTGCTTCTGGGCGCCTTTATTCTGGTCATGCTTCTGGCAGCGACGGCGATGCTCTCGCGGCGCCTGGCAATGCGCGAAGGGCGTCTCTGCACTGGTCTGTGCTATGGCGTGCTTGGCGCTGAAGGATTGCTGATTGGCGCTTTTACCGGAATGATTGGCGCCGGCGGCGGCTTTCTGATTGTCCCAGTACTTACGCGCCTGGCGCGCCTCGAAATTCGTCAGGCGGTTGGCACCTCGCTCTTGATCATTGCGCTCAGTTCCTTGCTGGGTTTTGGCGGAGAAATTCAGCGCAGCGCTGGGATCCAGTGGAGCTTCCTGGGCGTTCTGGTTTGCAGCACCGTAATTGGCATCTGGATCGGCGTTCGCCTGGGCTCGCGCGCGCCGGCCGATGCCTTGCGCCGCGGCTTTGGCGTCTTCACGCTATTGACCGCGCTCGCTATGGCCTTTGCCGAATTTATCGCGCCGCATCTCTTTTCGTGAGTCAGAAGGAGACGACTATGCACATACAAACGTTTTTTGAAGAGGATACGGCGACAGCTTGCTATGTCGTTTCCGACGACCAGGGACGCGCAGCAATCATAGACTCCGTCCTGGAATTTGAAGCCGCCAGCGCTGTCATCACTACGCGTTTCGCAGACATGCTGATTGAGTATGTTCGTCGTCGCAAATTGCGCGTAGAATGGATACTGGAAACGCATGTTCACGCCGATCATCTCAGCGCAGCGTGGTATATCAAAGAACAGATTGGAGGCAAGATTGGTATTGGCGAACACATTCGAGAGGTATTGCACTACTGGGTTCCGTTGTTTCGGGCGGAGGATGAAACGCCACTGGACGGCAGTCAGTTCGATCATCTCTTTGCGGACGGCGAACGCTTTCAGATTGGCAGTCTCGAAGTCGAAGCGCTGCACACTCCCGGTCATACGCCGGCCTGTGTAAGCTACCGCATTGAGGATGCAGTTTTCGTCGGCGACACAATCTTTATGCCCTACGTGGGCACGGCCCGAACCGATTTCCCAGGCGGCGATGCCGGATCGCTCTATGATTCCATTCGCACGCGGATCCTGGCGCTTCCCGACACGACGCGCATTTTCACCGGTCACGATTACCCGCCGGCAGGCCAGGCCCCAGCCTGGCAGAGCACAGTCGCCGAGCAGCGGCGGACCAATCTGCTGCTGGCCGACGGCGTTGAACGCAGCGAGTACATCGCCCGGCGCAATGAACGCGATCGCGGCAAGGCGGCGCCGCGTTTGCTCTTACCCTCTTTGCAGGTGAATTTGCGAGCCGGTCGTCTGCCGAGGGCTGCGGGCAACGGACAGCGCTATTTGCAAATACCATTGCGCGGCGCCTGGGCGGCGGCCCAGAATGCCGACGGATCATCCGCCGAAATGCAGAGCGCTCGTGCCAGGAGCCGGCGCTAGGCCCGGCTCTGCGCGACAGGAGGTCGCGCCATTCGCAAAGCGAATGTGAGGAACGGTTAATAAATTCATGCGAATTCTCCGAGGAATTCGCCATTGACGCAGGCAATGCAGTGAATTTTGAAAACCGTTCCGTTTGTTCCAAAACCCCGCGGACGGGGTTTTGGAACCTGCTCTAAGTGAGCAAATCGTTCGCTTCTGAAATGCCGGCAGCGCTCAAGGCGAGGCGGGCAGAGCGGTCGGTGTAGAACCGGCGCCGATTGCGTGCGTCGTGGCGCGCAAGTAGTCATTCAATCGCTGCTGGGCCTGCGCAAGTTCCGAACCGGCCAGGGCATAGAGGCCCAGCGGCGCCAGGCGCTCCTGTCCTGCTCCCAGGACATAGCGCAAGAACTGCTGCGTTGCAGCCGATGGGGCGCGAGCAGCGGACGGCGGAAGCACAATGTAAAAATAGCGCCGTAGCGGATAGCGTCCAGATTGGATGCTTGCCGTATCCGGCATGATGGCGCCGTTGTCGGTAGTGAGCGCGAGCATCCGCAACCCGTCGCCAAGCTCCGCCGGCCGCGCGTAGCCAAAACCATGCCTGGAGCGCGCAACGGCGTCAGCCAGCGTGAGCGGACCGGACTCTTCGCGGACACGATCCGATATGTTTTGCAATTGCAAAGCTTCCTTGAACCAGCGGTAGCGATCGGAGGCCGTATTCAAGCCGTGCAGGGAAAGATCGCGTTCGGCCCATTCGGCATTGGCGCTGAGTTCAGGAAAGACCTGGGAGAGAATGTGCGGCCCCTCGCCATAGAGTTGTTGCAATTGTTGGCGTGAGACGGCGTGCAACGGCGATTTTGCGGGAACAATGATGGCCAGAGCCTCAATGGCAACGGGCAGGGAAACTGGAGCGCTTCCCTCCCGGCGTACAAAGGAATCGATTTCACTGTCGCTCAGCGGGCGGCTCATCGCCGCCATCTCACAAACGCCATCCAGCAACGCGCCAGGGGCGACGCCATTGCCGCGCCCCTCATGCTGCGGGTTCTGCGGTCCGTCGATCGCGCCCTGTATTCGGCGAAAGTCATCACGCCAGGCATCCATCGCATCGTTGAGTTCCTCGCTGCCGACGCTGCAAAAACCGCCCGCGTAGGGCCTTGCGGCCTCTTTGCACTGCGGCAGGCCGGCCAGCAGAAGAAATATCAGGGGCGGGAGCAGCCAGCGGGCTTTCGGCCTGTATCCGCTACCGCCGCCTGCGGCGCTGCGTCTCTGTTCCTGCATGCAGGAAAGCAGCGTTGCAGGCCGGGCGTCGGTCAAATCATTTCAACGAATTAGATCGAGCGCTCAGCTGATGCGAATCGAATCGTTGTTCATGTAGTGGCGTCCGTAGCGATTATCGATTTCAGTCCGGTCGAAGATCACAAAGAAATCCGTGGTGCCAAAGACATGATCATAGGCTGGGTATCCATTGATAAAGGAACCAGCGCGGATGTATCCTTTAATCAGCGGCGGAATCTGCTTGGAGATTGCTTTGAGATCTTCAATGCGATGCTCTGGATCAAAGCCGGCGATCTGGTATGCCGGAAGCGGCTTTGCAAAGAAACCGACATCTCCGGAAAGGGCGCCTTTCTCGCGCAGGAAGGCGTAAATTCGATTGGCATCGGCTGGATCCTGGCTGTGCACCGAGCCGCATCCACAAAGATAGCGAACGTTAAATTCGCGCATATAGGCGGCCAGTCCCATCCAGAGGTGGGTGATGACCGAGCCATCGCGATACTCCGGGTGCACACAGCTGCGGCCGATCTCCGCAACCTCGCCATCCAGGTCGTAAATTCCGGAAATATCAAATTCGGTCTGGCTATAGAAGCCCTCGTGCGCCGCCGCAACCGAGCGCCTGAGCAGACGGTAGGTTCCAACAATTTGATTCTCGCGCGCCCGATCGACAACGATCAGGTGATCGCAATAGAGATCAAAGCGATCCCGGTCCTTTTGGGTTGCGTGCGATTCGGGCAGGCCCTCCTGCAACTCTACGTTAAAGATGTTGTAACGCAGCTGCAGAGTCTCTTCAATCTCCAGCTGGTTTTGGGCCAGGCGGACCGCCAGTTGTCGCGCCGTTTTCATTGTCATACCGGACATAGGGCTTCTCCTGTGGAACCTCGAGGAGCTGCCTGAGGCTCACCACGCCCCGACAATCTCTGAGAAACAAGACATTTCCGTGACGACGCGCTGACAGCAACACTTTCGCGGCCTTAAAAACTCACGTTTGTCAGCGAAAAAAAGTCAAAATGGCGCACGGATCGCTGTAACCGAGGGACCTTTGGCGTTACGCTGCTGAAGCGGCAGGGTCGCCCGGAACAAAGCGCCGCCGCCCGCTGCGGCAAGGGCGGCAACGTTGCCTGAATGCAGGCGGCTGATCTGTCTGACAATGCTCAATCCCAGGCCGGTGCCGCCCTGCACCCGGGAACGGTCGCGATCGACGCGAAAGAAGCGTTCAAAGATCTTCTCGCGCAATTCCGGGGGCACGCCGGGGCCGCTGTCCTCGACCTCAAAGATGGCGCAATCGCCATTGGCATTCAGCTTGTAGCGTACGATGATTTCACTGTTTTCCGGTCCGTAGCGCGAGGCATTGGAGATTAGATTGACCAGCAGGTGCTCCATCAACAAAGGATCGGCTTCCAGCTCCAGGCCGGCTTCGCCCTCAAGGCGCAGGCGCTGCTTTTTTTGTTCTAATGCGCCCTGAACCAGGGTGGCGATATGTTGTGTGTATTCCGCCGCCGCCAGGCGCTGCGGTTCAAAGGGGAAACTGCGCGATTCAAGCGAAGAGATTGTCACCATGTCTTCGATGATCGCTTCCATGCGCACGACGTTGCGCAGTATGCCCACCAGAAATCCGCGCTGCGTCTCGCGCTCCTCACGGGCTGCCAGCGTCTCGGCGTAGCCGCGGATGCTGGTAATTGGCGTTTTCAATTCATGACTGGCGTTTTGTAAGAAGTCCTCGCGCAGCCGTCGGGCATTGGACTCCTGAGTGCGATCCTGCACCAGTATCAAAAGCAGGTCGGCCTCTGGCTCCACGCGTACTGGATAGCCCTCGACGTGAAAGGAACGTTGGCGCAAGCTCAGCTCCAGTTGCATGGCCTGCGTCTGCCCTTGCTCGTTGCGCTGGCGGACCATTTCGTGCACCAGCTCCAGAAGCGCGCTATTTCGAATCGCTTCGATATAGCTTTTGCCAGTTGAATCTTCTGCCGCCAGATCGGGATGAAGCGCGCGGTTGCGAAAAATGATGACTCCCTCTCGATTCAGGCAGAGCGCGCCGTCGCGTAGCGTATCGAGCAACGAAGCCAGCAATTCCTTTTCGATTTTGTGTCCGGCCAGCTCCGCAGAAAGGCGGTAGAGCAAACTGTCCAGCTCCCGGGCCACTGTGTCCAGTTCGTGTACCGAGCTGCGCAGCAAAAGACTGGATGCCGGCGCAGGGAAACTCTTGATGCGTCGGTAAAGCGACTCCAGCGGGGACACCACATTGCGCGCAGCGGCCACGGACAGCACCAGCGCCAGCAGGATGGCGGCCGACAGAACCAGGGCAAAGGCGCCGCGCGATTGACTGATGGCGGCGGTCAGGTCCAGCCCCAGGGCCAATCCCAGCACAAAGATGCCAATCACCAGCAGATGAAAAAGGAAGATGCGAAGAAATAGATTGCGCATGCCGCCGGCGATCAGTTCGCGCTGCGGAAGCGATAGCCGACGCCGCGCACGGTCTCCAGGCGTTCCTTCTCATCGCCCAGTTTTTCGCGCAAGCGCTTGATGTTCACGTCGACGGTTCGGTCGGAGACGTAGACGTCGCGGCCCCAGACCCGATCGAGCAGCCGGTCCCGGGTGAAGGCAATCTCGGGGTTTTCCATGAAGAGCTTCAACAGCTTGTATTCGATCAGCGTCAAATCCGCCAGCTCCCCGCGCACCATGACGCGATGGGCGGCAGTATCCATCTGGATTGTCCCGATTTCCAGAGCGCCGCTCCGGGATTCGGCAACCGCTTGCCGCCGCCGCAGAACGGCGCGCAATCGAGCAATCAACTCGCGCGGGCTAAAGGGTTTGCGCACATAGTCGTCGGCGCCAATTTCCAGACCGAGTACAGCGTCGGTTTCGCCGCTGCGGGCGGTGAGCATGATAATCGGGACATCGTAGCGCGCCTTCACTTTCTTGCAAAAGTCCAGACCGTTGATGCCTGGCAGCATCAGGTCCAGGATGATGGCGTCGGGCAGGCTGCGCTCCAGGCGATTCCAGGCATCAATCCCGTTTTCAGAGACCGTAACCAGAAAGCCTTCTTCTTCCAGGTTGTAGCGAATGATATTGCAGATATCGATCTCGTCATCGACCACGAGAATACGATAGCCATTGAGGGTGCGAGCATCGGGACGAGCGGGGCTGCGCGGTTCGGCCGTTGACATGAATGCTTTCATCCTGCGTCGGAGGACGGACCGGTGTCCGCTTCCTGTCATAGAAGACGCCGGAATTATTACAAACCAATGTCGGACAGATTACTTCCCGAACCGGAGTGAAAGCTGAGCGGGTGAAGGGACTCGAACCCTCTCCAGAAGCTTGGAAGGCTGCTGTGCTACCGTTACACTACACCCGCAATAGACTGGCGTCTGATCGCCGCGAAGAGCCGGAATCGGACTGCCAGGGCTCGCTGTCAAGGGAAACGCCAAAGGGCGGCTGCCGCATCAGGAGGGCCGCCGCATCAGGACGGCCGCCGCGCCAAAGCCGCAGGTCATTCGCCGCCGCCGGCCGGCTCGTCGTAGTTCACTTCAAAGATGTCATAATTTGTATCGTAGATCGTGGCTACATAGGCGACTGAAACGCCGAAATTGTACTGCACCGAGGAAGCCATCGCTTTGGTGATAAACTCGGCCATCTCATCGCTGCGCAGCGAGAAGGGGTGCACCTTGCGCTTGGTTGCATCCAGGTAGAGGCCCTCCCAGGTATTGATGGTCACGCCTCTGCGCTCGAGACGTAGAATGCGCCCATAAACTGAGAAGTTGCGTTTCCCTCCAGACTTTTCAATGGCCAGTTTATGCGCCAGACCCTCGGGAATTGCCTCGGACCATGGTCGAGCTTCGAGTATTTCAAAATCAGTGTTCAGCGCAATCGGCGTAATCAGGTGCTTCTTGTAGTGGATCAGCATCTCGCGCCCGACGTTGGTACGCATGAAGTTGGATGCCTCTTTTGTTTCGTCGCTGATACTGAAGGCGATCGAATCCAGGCGCGGCGTATAACAGGCGTTGTCCGTTTCCTGACATTCTTCCGTTGGATCAAAGGAGGCCCACTGCAGTTCGCCTTCCCAGCTATCCCAGATGACGCCGCTCGATTCCATCTTAACCAGACGAACGACAGCATATCCTTCGGCATAGCTGCCCAGCGCCGGCGCAGGCCGCGCCGGCAGCAGAAGAAGCATCATCAACGCCAGCGGCCCAAGGCGCCGCAGCGTCTTGCGCGCGTCACAGATCATTCTTCAGGCGCCCCGGCGCTCTCATTGAAATTGATCTCAAAAATATCAAAGTTGGAGTGGCGCAGACCGCTGACATAGGCTTCGGAGACGCCCAGATAGTAGAGACCGCTGGTCTGGATCACGCGCTCGATATGCGCAGCCATGTTCTCATCGGTTACCGAAAAGGGGTGTACCTTATTGGTATGACTGTCGAGGTACAGGCCCTCATAGGTCTTCACTGCAGTGCCCTCGCTGCGGAAGCTGAGGATGCGGCCCTGCACGGAAAAATTTCGACGGCCGCCGGTCTGGCGTACAACCATGCGTTCGGGCAAATCCGCCGGACGGGCGTCGGCGAAGACGACCTCCAGCACTTCGTTACTGCTGCCGAGGGCGGCCGCTTCCACGCGGTGAATCCGGTAGCGAATCAATACGGTCTTGTCTACAGCGGAGCGCAGCGCATTGACCGCATCGCGCGTTTCGGGACGCACGCTGAAGCTCATGGTCTCCCGCGTGGGCGTGTAGCACTGATGGTCCTCGTCGTTGCAGCTTTCGTCCTTGTCGTAGGAGACAATTTCACCGGTCCCTTCGAAAGAATTGAACAGCACGCCGCTTGACTCAAACTTCTTGATGGTGATTTCAACCCAACCTTCGGCATAGCTGCCCAGAGCAAGAGCAGGCGAAGCCAGGGATCCGATGAGAGCGATAGCCGCCAGCGATACGAGGCGCAATGGCGTAGTCGAACGAAGTTTCATAGTGCTTTCTCCTGAAGTTGCGGGCCCAGCCGCGCCACGCGCATGGCTGGTTCATCTCAGTGGACGCCCCGACCTCCAGCAAGGTTCAGCGCCGGCGCTTGTAAAGCCGGATTCCAGCCGGCGCCCCGGGCGGCCAGCAATACAAATTCTGGCTGCATTCTGCAGCCGCCTGCGCTGCTCTGCCGCATCGCAAGCGCAGGCGGGATGAAAAGGTGAAGCATACGATTCTGGAAGAAATCAAACTCGACTTTCAATACGCGGATCCAAAGCGGGCCGCGGCGCTAGGCGCTGATGCTGCAGCCGCTCGGGGCGTGCTGGAATCGCGCAAAGGACCCGGGTCGGACTATCTGGGTTGGCTCGATTTACCGGGGAACATTCAAAGCGATCTGACTGCTATTCAGCAAGCCGCTGAAGAAGCCCGCAAGTCCGAGGCCCTGGTTTGCGTTGGCATTGGCGGCAGCTACCTGGGCGCCCGTGCGGTGATCGAGGCGTTGCGCGGTCCGCTGCGCGGCGGATTTCCGGTTTATTTTGCCGGGCATCAGCTGGACGCGCGCTACCATCAGGATCTGCTCAAGCTGCTGGAGGGGAAGCGTTACGCCGTAAATGTGATCTCCAAGAGCGGAACGACTACGGAACCGGGCGTCGCCTTTCGCTTGCTGTGGCGCGATCTGAGTGCGCGCTATGATGGCGCAACCTTGCGCAAGCTGGTCTTTGCCACCACCGATGCAAAAAAAGGCAGCCTGCGCAAGTTGGCCGACCAGGCCGGTTTGCAGACCTTCGTAATTCCCGATGACGTCGGCGGTCGCTTCAGCGTGCTCACACCCGTTGGCCTGCTGCCGATAGCCGCTGCAGGGCTGGACATCGCCGCACTGGTTGGCGGCGCCGCAGAAATGGCGCGCGCCCTGCGCGACGAATCCAATGCCGGCTACGATGCCAACCCAGCGCTACAGTATGCCTGCTACCGCAACAGCGAATACCGCCGCGGTCGAAAGATTGAGATCATGGCCAGCTACCAGAGCGGCCTTTCCATGTTCCATGAATGGTGGAAGCAGCTCTTCGGCGAATCGGAGGGCAAGCAGGGACGCGGCATTTTCCCGGCCTCTGTCTCGTTGAGTACAGACTTGCATAGCATGGGACAGTGGATGCAGGATGGAGAGCGAAGTATCTTTGAAACGGTTCTCGATATCATCGACGAACCCGGGCCAACGCTCTTTTCCCAGGACAATGACGATGACGGCTTGAACTATCTGGCCGGTCGTTCGCTGCATCAGGTCAATCGTACTGCTCTGGAAGCGACGCTACAAGCGCACCATTCAGGGGACGTCGCCTGCTTGACGCTGCGCATTGCGCGATTGGATGAGCGTATTCTCGGCGCGTTGCTTTATCTCTTCGAGTATTCCTGCGGTATTTCGGCCTACATGCTGGGCGTAAATCCCTTCGATCAGCCGGGAGTCGAAGCCTACAAAAAGAACATGTTTCGATTGCTGGGCAAGCCAGGCGCCTGAGGGCGTCGGCGCTACTGGTCGAGGCGCAGCACAGCCGCTATTGCTGATAAAAGACCTCCAGTGCGGGAAAGCGCTGGCGGATCAACTCGCTCTTCAGCGGTTCATACTCGAAGACTTCGCCCTGAGACGACGTGGCCCGAAGGATGTAGCGGTGTCCAAGTTTCTCGCTTAAGTGGTAGTGGCTGACCAGTTCCGCTGCGTCCTCCGCCCAGATGCGCGAAGCGTAAAGCGAAACGAAGGGCGACCCGGAGAGCTGACGATAGAGGTCCGCCGATTGCGCCAGCGGAATCCGCGGACCGTTGTGAAAGCCATAGAAAGTAATCTGCGCGCGCAGCGGAAAATCATATTCGGGCTTTGGACGACTGTAGTCCAGCCAGTAGTCGCGCGCCAGATTGGCCACTGGAGCGATGCGCTGCTGGAGCTCGCGCGAACCGGGCTCCGTGTAGGGCGTAACGCGCAAGGTATAGTCGACGGCATGCGTCAACTCATGCACTGCTAAATAAGTCCAGGCGCTCTCATCTCCGCCCACTTCAATATCAAAGCTGGCGCCGGAGCGGTCCTCGATAAAATTGGTGCGCTCGCGCTGCAGAATGATCTCGCGCGCCGACATCCGTAAGATCCGCGGATGAAAGGCCAGAAAACAGTAGAGCGAACCATCTTCATCGACTACCCAGTCGGCCAGACCGTTGGAAGCAAAATCTTCGATGAAGTAGAGTCCGACGACCCGCCGCTGCAGGACGGCGCGGTGCAGGGGCGGGAGTCTTTCCAGACCGGCGCGAATGGAGGCTCGCTCTGCAGCTGTGGGCAGATAGGCGCGGTAGGATCGCTCATCGATCTCTTCCAGATAGCGCAGGGTTGGCGCCGGAGGCAAGGTTATCCGCGAAAGCGGATCGGAAGCGGGATTGAAATGGTAGGCGCCAAGCGCACGAACCGAAGGAATTTCCGATGCACTTGATTCGAAAAAGCGCAGCTGACAGGCGCCGGGCAGCGCCAGCGCCAATGCCAGTGCAATCTTCCAGGCGGCGCGCATCAGGCAAGTATGCAGCCGCAGCGCCGCTGGCGGCAATCCTTTTCGAGGTCTGGCCTTACTTTCGCCGCATGATGGCGACGCCGTCCCAATCCTCGGGGACGCCGGTCTGCAGCAATTGCTGGCAACGCAGCGCAAAGACGCGCGCCGAAAGGTCCGACGGATCGCCGGTCAGGATGGCGGCGAAGGCTTTTTTGGCGGCGGCAAAATCACGAGCGAGGTAGAGCCCGCGCGCCTCTTCAAACTTCTCAATATTGGCGATTCTCTTTTCAAATGCCGGAATTCCCAGCGGAAGCGCCTCGTAGATCCGCGCCGGCGCCTTCTTGCCTTTGACCTGAACCAGGTCGAGTTCGCGGATCCTGGTCTCAGCATGCTCGACGCCGGCGACCATGCTCTCGCTCAGTATGATTGCAGCGCCGTAGATCTTGGTCAAGCCCTCCAATCGCGAAGCCAGGTTGACAGCGTCGCTGATCACCGTACCCTCCATGCGGTTGGCCTCGCCGATAACGCCCAGCATCAAATCTCCGCTGTTCAGCCCGATGCCAACCTGAATCGGCGCGTAGCTTTGCCGGGCGCGATGCATGTTGTACTCAGCCACTGTCTGCTGCATGCGTATCGCGGATTGCAATGCGCTGGCGGGCGCCGCAAATAGGGCCATGACGGCATCGCCAATGTACTTATCGATAAAGCCTCCGTGCTCTCGCACCACCGGCCCGATTCGATTCAGATAACTGTTGATAAACTCAAAATTTTCCTGAGGAGACATCGATTCTGATAGTGCGGTAAAGCCGCGAATGTCGCTGAACAGCACCGACATTTGTCTGGCAATGTTCTGGCCCAGTTCCACCTGCGTCAGCGAGCTGCGTCCCAGTATTTGAAGAAATTCAGACGGCACAAAACGAGTCGCTGCTTCGGTAAGCGCCGTCTGTTCCTGCCGCGCCTGTCGCTCATCAGAAAGCGCCTGCTGCAGATTGGAATAGAGCCGTGCATTTTCCAGCGACGCCGCCATCTGGGTAGCAAGCATCGAAAGCGCATCCTGGCGGCTGCTGCTGAAGGCGCCGGCTGCGCTGTTGTTTTCCAGGTAGAGTACGCCCAGCAGTTGGCCCTGCAGCAAGAGCGGGTAAGATAGCGCCGATCGCACCCGATTTTGTTGAATATAAGGGTCTTCGCGCAACTCAGCTTCGGTGAAGGCCTCGGCAATGACGGCGGGTTGCCGCGTGCGTTCAGCCAGCCGGAGCAGACTGGCCGGGGCGCGGCCGGAGTTTTCCAGTTTCAGATCGAGAGAAACGTCGGCGCTGTCGCGGTTGACCTGTCCTTCGGCGACAATGCGCAATTCGCCTTCTCTTGGCAGTGCCAGGATGGCGCGCTGCGCGCCGGCGTTTTCCATGACGATGCGCAGCATGCGCTGCAGAAGACTGCCCAATTCCAATTCGCCGCTGATGGCCTGCGAGGCCTTGAGTACGCTGAGCGCATCCAGAGCGCTGCCCGAGGGGGCGGGGCCTGGCGCCCCTTTCGTCGCATCCTGTCGATTCAGATTGTGCAGAAGCTCAGCATGCTCCAGTTCAATGTCGCTGCATCGAGCGCCATAGCCCGCTGCGCGATAGTCGCGAACGGCATCGCCCATGTAGAGTCCGGCAATGCGCGCCTTGCCGAGGTCCAGAAAGTAGCGCGCCGCCAGCTCCGCCGCCTGCGCCGCATGAGCCAGAAAGCCGCGTTCACGCGCCAGCTGTGCGGCGCCATCGTAGCATTCCATTGCTCGGCCGTGCTCGGCGGCCAGGCGCGCCTCTTCCGCAACCAGCAGCAGATGCAGATGCTCGAAGTTCAGCGGCGAGCGTTCACGCCAGTCCGCAAGCTGCACCTGCCGCTTTTCAAAATCGGCGGAGAGCTCGCGACGCCTGGAGGCAATTTTCTCGCTGCGCAGCAAGCCAGCACAGGCCACGCCGTGGTGGAAGGAAAGCAACGGCAGGGCCAGACTGCCGGAAACTGCCGCGCCAAATTCCTCTGCCAGCCGCCCCTGTTCCACCGCCAGATCGTAATGTGCGAAGTTGCCGGCCAGCAGCGCGCGGCAAAAATGAGAGTAGAATAGTCCGCTGCTATTTCCGGCCTCCTTCCAGCGTCGCTCCGATTCATCCTGTTTGAATCGTGTGCCGGTCAGTCTGGTTCGATTGCGTTCCGCACCAGCCAGGTTGAGCGTCGTTTGCCAGAACAGCCCGTTCAATTCCAGAGCAAAGTTCTGCCCGGTTTTGAACAGTGCATTGTAATGGCGTTCAATGCGAATCTGCAGTTGATCCAGAGGCGTGCAGCCGGTCCAGAGCTGGACAGCCAGCATCAGCCAGTAGGACTGAGCGGCAAAAACCAGGTCGCCAGTCTCCTGTGCGGAGCGCGCTGCTTGCAGAAGCGTCTCCTCCAATTGTTGCACCGGGTTGCGCCAGTACTGTAGAAAGGCGGCGTATTCAAACAGGATGCGCCCGTGCACCTCGCGCGCGCCCAGTTTTTCGGCCAGATCAATAGCCGTCCGACCGTAGAGCTCTGCGCACTCAATATCGCGCAACTCGCTGGCGACAAAGCTGGAGGCGCTGGCCATCGCCTGGGCCACCGCCGGCGCGACGCCCTGTTTGCCGATCTCCAGAATAGCGGCCAGAGATTCGCCGTACAGCGGACTGGCAATGACCCGGGCCGGCATGCCCAATTGTACCAGCGATTTCAAGCGTGCGCTGTCTTCGCTGCCGCTCAGCGTCTTGCTGCGCAGCCAGTCCTCCGGCCGCTTCAGGCGCAGCAGTTTACGCAGGCGTTCCGATTGGCGGCGCCGCTCCTTACGCCGCGAGCTATCCAGCGCCACGCCCAATTCTGCACAGGCGGCGGCCGCAGCCTGCACAGCCAGATCCGGTCGATCCTTTCCCAGTGCGACGGCCACTCGCGTTTCGAAGACGGGCAACTTTTCCTGGCCGCTGCGTGCATGCCGCAATACATTCTCGAAGCGCTTTTCTGAACGCGGCAGATCGCCGAGTACGTAGTAGGTCGCCCCCAGTTCCTGCTCAAATTGGATGTAAAGTTCGTAGGCCTCCGCAACAGCATTGCGCGGAAGAAAGTCGGCGCCAATGGCAAAGAAACGCAAGGCCTCTTCATGCGCGCTGGCGCGTTTGGCGCGTCGGCCAGCCTGCAAGTCAAGTTGCGCGACCTGCAAACGCTCGACGCTATCAGTCAGCAGGTCTCTGGCGGCGTTGAGGTGCTCGACGATTTCGATGATTCGTTCATCCCGTTCGGCAAAACTCAAATGTTGCAGTAGCGTGCGTCCAATTCGCAGTCGCTGTTCCAGTTCCTTCTGCTCGCTAAAGAGAGCGCGCGCTCCCTGCAGAAATCGATCGTGAAGAAAACTAAAGTAAACTGATTTGGCGCTTTCATCGCCATCCTGAACATATTTATAGCTGGAGTCGCGCGGCGATATCAGGCCGGCCTGGGCCAATTCCAGTAACTTCTGCAGGGTCTCTAGCGGCGATTGCCCCCAGGCGAGGGATACGAGGCGCAGATTGAACTTTGCGCCCATGCAGGCGCAAAGCAGCAGCAGCCCCTGAAGCTCGGGACCCAATTGGTCCATG
Source organism: Leptospirales bacterium (assembly GCA_019694655.1). Taxonomy (NCBI): domain Bacteria; kingdom Pseudomonadati; phylum Spirochaetota; class Leptospiria; order Leptospirales; species Leptospirales bacterium. Next base: position 86,643 of record JAIBBN010000008.1, on the reverse strand, counting down.
CGCTGCTGTACAAGCGCCAGGGCATCCAGCGAAAGTCCGCCGGAGCGCACCGCTGCCAGATCCCATCGCCAGCGTCTGCTCTCGGCGTCGAAGTAGAGCTTGCCTTCGCGATGCAGACTGCGCAGCAGTTCTTGCATCAGAAACGGATTGCCCGCGCTTCGTTCCAGAAAGGCGCGCGCCAGTTCGTCCAGTTCGCCGGGCGGCGCCTGGATGGCATCTGCCAGAAATCGCATCGTATCATCGAGGCTGAGCGGCGATAGCGGCAGGGTCTCGGTTTGCACGCTGGCAGCGGCAATGTCCGCCAGTGCGGAACGCAGCGGATGATCGCTGCCGACCTCTTCTTCGCGGTAGGCGCCAAACAGAATGATGCCGCCGCTGTCTGGATCGGACATCAGCACGTGCAGCAGGTCCAGCGTCGGTCGATCGGCCCATTGCAAATTGTCGAGGAATAGTATCAACGGTCGCCCGGGGGTTTCCAGGGCGCGCACCAGATTGCGAAAGAGATGATGCAATCTATTCTGCGCTTCGGCTGGCGGAAGTTCCGCTACCGGCGCCTGGTCGCCAAGGACCAGAGCAAGTTCTGGAATAAATTCCAGCAGCGCTCCGCCGCTCAGTCCAAGCAATGAAAGCAAACGCTCGCGCCATTGTTGCAACGCTCCGCTGCTTTCGCTGAGCAAACGCCGCACCCAGATTTGCAATGCTTCGGCCAGAGCGCTGTAGGGCTGATCGCGGCGAAGCTGGTCGAACTTGCCGGACAGAAAGACGCCGCCGCGCCGAGCAATTGGCTTGTGCATTTCGTTGACCAGCGCTGTCTTTCCAAGCCCGGAGGCGCCGGTGACCAGAAATACCAGGCGTCGACCGCTCATCGCGGCCTCAAAAGCCTCGGCCAGTCTGATCAGTTGCTCATCGCGTCCGTAGAGGCGCTGTGGAATCTGCAATTGATCAGAAATATCCTCTTCGCCCAGGTCGAATTCGGTTACGAAGCCCTGATTGGCCAGCGAGGTCTGGGCGCGCCGCAGGTCTGCAGCCAGGCCGGCGGCGGACTGGTACCGCTCCTCGGGGGCCTTCTTCAGCAGCTTCAACAGCAGCGCTTGCAGCAGCGGAGGAACATCCTCGCCGGCCGCGCTGCGCAGCGGCGCATCGGGATTACGCGCCAGGTGACTGTGTACCAATTCCAGAGGGTCCGTGCTGATAAAGGGCGGTCTTCCACAAAGCGCATGATAGAGCGTGGCCCCGGCGGCGTATAAATCGGCGCGATGATCGACAGTTCGATTCATGCGACCGGTTTGTTCCGGCGAAAGATAGGCCAGCGGTCCTTCCAGCGACAGTTCAGCGACGTCCGTCGACGATTCGAGGCTCAAGCGTGCGGCAAAACGGAAATCGCCAACCTGCAGCGCTGCGCTTTCGCGATTCCAGAATATGCATGCCGGCGAAAGCGACCGATGGACGATTCCGGCCTTATGCAGGGCTTCCAAAGACGCGGCCAGCGCCAGGGCCAGCGAGAGAAACTCAGCGATAGAAAGCGACGACTGTGCAAGGCTGTTTGCCAGCAAAGGACCGCAGGGCGTGGCCAGGGCGAGAACAAAGCCGTTGGGCGCCGGTTCCAGGGAAAGTCCGCGGAGTGCATATTGCTCAGGTAGAGCGGATGAAAGTTCGTATTCGTGTCGCAGCAGGGCCACATCGCGCGCTTCCGGACGCTTCTGTCGCAGACTTTTCAGAAGAACGCGAGCGCCATCGCGCTGTCGGACCGAGCTGCGAAAGATGGCCCTTTCATCTTCAAATAGTATGTCGCCTGTATCGTAGCCTGCAACGCCATTCATGTGACAGAATCTCTAGCGCCTGCCGTAGCGAGCGGGCGCCGTCGTCATTCAAAGCCTGACAGGAGGCCGCGCCTTACCACTAGAATTTCGAGAAATTCAATCATCGCTTGTAGCCTGGCAAGAATTTGGTCGTCGTGGCCGGGGCAAAGCAATTCGTCGCCGGCGCTTGCAGCAAGATCACCGGGAACAGTCGGGAAAAAAGGGAGCGCTGATGCTTGCTCCGCGAGGCCAGCTTTCGCCGGAAATGATGGCGCGATCGGCCTGCAACAATTGCAACGTCTCGCGTTGATAGGCGGCGAGAAAGCAGCGTCGATTTCCGTGCGGACTTGCCGACGCCGCGTTTTGCCGGCAGGCGGCAAGGCCCAGTTCATCGATCGCCTTCAAATCAATGGCGGCGCCAGGCGCAGCAAAGGCCCCCCATGCCGCCCCCAGTACAAAGAGCGTAGCCCCGAAATGACGCGGAAGGCTGCACTCCGCTCGCTTTAGCAATGCTCCCACTGCCTCGCGACAGGCCTGGTAGTCTCCGCTGGCGCCCGACCGACAGCTGGAGCTGCTGCGCTGGTCTGGCAGCCGCGCATAAATTTCATTGATACCGCAAGGGGTGCTGCGCGGCATCTGCACTCCATCCGCATATTGTACCGTCGCGCCGCCTGTTTCCAGAATCGCATGGTCGTCCGCGCCTCGCTCCAGTTGCACCGTCAGCCAGGCAAATTGCGCTTCCTGTTCGCCGCTGATCACGGCGGCGCTGCTTACAGTACCCGGCAAGAGATCGCGCAAGGCCTCGCCTGCCAACTGCATCTTCTGCTGCGCCTGTGCTGCGGGCAAACGTCGAAAGCCGCCGGTAGCCAGCAGCGCTGCCCGGGAGATTCTGTTCGGCCCTGCCGATCGCCACGGCGTCAGCGACTGCTCCAGTTGCTGGCGAATTGCTCGCGCGTCGGGCGCCTCTGCCAGACCTCCCTCCGTTCGGAAGCAAGCGCGCGCCGGCCGCACTTGGCAGCGGCATGATGTCAGACTGCAGCTCTTGCCTACGAGGAAGGCGCAGGCGCGCAGCCCGGAGGAGCCGGCATCAAGGACCAGTCGCAGTTCTTCGGCATCATCATGCCTGGCCGGCAAGCATGCCAGCAGGCCTAACACGAATAAAAGGCCTGCAACTCGCTTCATCGGTTGCTGCTGTGCAACGCCAGGCCCGCCAGGGCAAGATATTTCAAAGCTTCGCCTGCCGTCAAAAAGGCTTGCTGCCAGCGCAGCGGCCCAACTCGCTTCTGCATCGTGCGCGCTCGCCCTGTCCGTGTTGTCCTGTGCCTGGCCCTGGCTGGCGCTGCAGGCTGCTTACCGGCCGTCGCTGGCTCTACCGATGCGGTGCGCGCAATGCGCTACCACGTCGCCCAGCAATCTGCCGAACTTTCGCTGCCGGCCGATTGTCAGGGCGAAGGCTGGCATGACTTTCATCCGGTTTTGCGACCGGCCGCTGCGCCCGGACTGTACTGGCTTTGCATCGATCTGCCCGATACCAGCGCGCTGGTGCGGCCTGCGCTCGGATTTGAGGGCCTGCGCGGCGGAATTCAAGTATTCGTTGAGGGCGAGCAGGTGCTCAATCGGCCGCTGCCGGACAGCGAAGCCGCGCGCTACGAGTTGTTTCAGGTGCAAAATGTTGTCGCACCGCTGCCGATTGGCGCCGCCGCCGGGCGCGCCCTTGCTCTGGTGCGCAGCTCCGGCGACGCGCGCTATGTCATCGCCGATGTGCGCGTCGGCGAAGAAAGCGTACTGGCGGCGCGCAGTTTCTGGATGCATGCCGATACGGTCTTCGCCGGCGGACTGGCGGCATTGCTGGGCGCATTTGCCCTGGCCTTTGCATTGATTCGCCCCCGTCGGCGCAGCGTCTTTGGCGCCTTTTCGGCCTTCATGTTTGGCATTTTTCTGCTTTGCTTCGCCGTTTCCGGCGTGGCCGGTCAGCAGCCGCAACTGCGCAATTTGCTGGCGCATGCGGCCTACATTGCGCTCTTGCTCTCGCCGGCTGCTCTCTGCCGCTTCCAGGCCTTGCTGGGCGGCGACGCGGCGCCGCGCACCTACTGGGTGCTCTGGCGATTGCATGCTGCGCTGGGCGGAGTTGGCGCCATCGCGCTGCTATTATTTGGATTTGGCGTGCAACGCTATTTTTCTCCGTTTTTCTTCGTGCTGCTGGGCGTATCGATTGTGGCGATGATTCGCTTCTCGTTGCCCGATGCGCTGGCGGGCCACGGCGGCGCGCGTATCTATGCGATCGCGTTGATTCTGTTTTCGCTGGGCGTGGCTTATGACGCTCTTGGCGGCTACCTGGGCTGGCTGCCCTGGCGTCGCTATACCTTCCACTACGGCGTTTTTGCGCTTACTCTGGCGCTGGGCTATATGCTGGAGCGTCGCATGAATACCGCCGGCGACGCACTGCGCGAATATGCCAGCGGACTGGAGTCGGCCAACCGCGATCTGGCGGCGTTGAACCGCGCCTTCAGTCGTTTTGTACCTGCTGAATTTCTGCATTTCCTTAAGAAATCGAGCATCGTGGATGTGCGCCTGGGAGACAATGTTGAACTCGAACTAACAATTATTGTGACCGACATCCATTCCTTCACGGCGATTTCGGAGAAGATGACGCCGGAACAGAACTTCGATTTTATTAATTCTTACTTTGGAAAGCTGGCCCCGGTCATCCGTCAAAATGGTGGTTACATCGCCAAATACACCGGCGATGGCTTGATGGGATTGTTTCCGCGTTCGCCGCGCGATGCCATCGACGCGGCGCTTGCCGTGCAGCGCCATCTGGTGGCCTACAATGATGATCGTCTACGTCGCGGGCGCGAGCCGATCCATACCGGCATTGGAATCCATACGGGAGTTGTGCGCCTGGGAACCGTGGGCGATGGCGAGCGCATGCAGGGCGATGTCATGGGCGACGCGGCAAATCTGGCAGCGCGCATTGAAGGTTTGACTCGCATCTACGGCGCGCCCATTGTAATGAGCGAACGAGCCTACCATGCTATTGAGTCGTTGGAGCAATATGACCACCGCATGCTGGACATTGTCCGAGTCAAAGGAAAGCGCGAACCGGTTGTGGCCATAGAATTGCTGTCGCGCGACGCAGATCCAACAGCGGATAAGAAGATCGCCACGCGCTCGCTCTTTCGGGAGGGCCTGTCGCTCTATATGCAGCGGCAATTCCCGGCGGCCTGTGATCGATTCCAGGAAGTGCTCAATCAGAATGAACAGGACGCCGCGGCGCGTATCTACTATGATCGCTCGCTGTCTTTTGCCATGTACGGGCCGCCAGCGGACTGGGAGCCGGTAGAGGCGCTGGACCAGAAGTGATTGAAGATTCCGAGGGCCCTGCGCCCTGCTGCCTGGCGCCTGCCGGGCAGCAGCTGCTCAAGTCTTACGTCGATGGCGTCTGGCAGCGCTGCAACGCCTGTGGTCGGCGCGCCCTGAGCGGCAGCCTGGAGTTTGAAGCCAGCTGCGCCAGCGATTTGCAATTCTCCTTCTGGCTGCGCTGGGAAACGGATCCGCCGGCCGGAGCGGAGCTGGCGGATTTTGTGCAGAGCAGACGGCCCTACTACGGTCGCAGTCGGCGCGGCCAGGCCTTTCGCCGCATCGATTGACTGCTTCGTCGCCTTTCCGCTGACTTGACAGTGCAAGCCTGGCCGGGGTTCTGTTCCGGAGAATGACGCAAGCACGTCGCATACTGGTTACTGCCGCACTGCCTTACGCCAATGGTCCGATCCATCTCGGTCATCTTGTGGAATACATCCAGACCGATATCTGGGTGCGCTACCAGCGGCTGCGAGGCGCCGAAGTTTACTTTTTCTGCGCCGACGATACGCACGGCACGCCAGTCATGATTGCGGCGCAGCGTCTGGGAATTACGCCGCAGCAATTGGTGGAGCGCGTTCATGGCGAACACCTGCGCGATTTGCAGGGCTTCCTGGTCAACTTCGCCCATTTTTACAGCACCAACTCTCCGGAAAACAAGGCGCTGGCCGAGCAAATCTATCGAAGCGCACGCGACCAGGGCGCCATCGCCCGGCGTAACGTGCAGCAGCTGTATTGCCAGACCGATTCGATGTTCTTGCCGGACCGTTTCGTACGCGGGCAATGTCCCAATTGCGCTTCGCTGGATCAGTATGGCGATTCTTGCGAGGTATGCGGAGCGACTTATGCACCGCGCGATCTGAAAGAGCCACATTGTGCTATCTGCGGCACAACTCCGGTGGAGCGCGAGAGCGAACATCTGTTCTTCCGGTTGCCGCTCTATCAGGAGTATCTAAAAAAATGGCTGCACCGCGAGGGCCGGGTTGATTCTGGCGTGCGAAAAAAGCTGGATGAGTGGCTGCAGGGGGAATTGCGCGAGTGGGATATCAGTCGCGACGGTCCTTACTTTGGTTTTGAGATTCCCGACGAACCTAACAAGTATTTCTATGTCTGGCTGGATGCGCCCATCGGCTATATGGCCGCAGCGCGCAACTACTTTGATCGACAGGGCCGTCCCGACCTCTTTGAAATCTTCTGGAAATCGGAGGAGAGCGAGGTCTATCATTTCATAGGAAAGGATATTGTATACTTCCATACTTTATTCTGGCCGGCCTTGCTTCGAGCCGGCGGCTTTCGAACGCCCAGCGCAGTCTACGTGCACGGCTTCTTAACCCTCAACGGTGAAAAGATGTCCAAGAGCCGCGGAACCCTGATTCGCGCCGAAACCTTTCTCAAACATCTGAATCCGGAGGCGCTGCGCTACTTTTACGCGGCGCGCCTGAGCGATGGTCTGGATGATCTGGACCTCAGCCAGACCGATTTTTTGCAACGATACAATGCGGAAGTAGTTGGCGCCATTGTGAACATTTTCTCTCGGCTGGCCGGGCTGAGTAAGAAATTGGAACGGCGACTTGCCGCCGGTCCATCGCCCGCAGGTCGAAAGCTGGCCCAGACGGTGCGGGAGGCGGCGCCGACGATCCAGACCGCTTTTGAAGGGCGCGACTATGCGCGCGCGATACGCGAAATCAACGCCGCCGCGGCGTCGATCAATCGCTTTGTAAATGAATCGGCGCCCTGGAACATCGTCGCCGCGGCGCCAGAGGAAGCGCGTCAGACAATTACCGACGCCCTGAACGCCTCCTTGCCCCTGCTGATTTATTTGAAACCGGTGCTGCCTGCGCTTGTGGAAAACGCGGAGCGCATGCTGGGCATTGCCGCTCTGGACTATCAGACTTTGCATCAAGACCTGCCGCCCAATCAGGTCATTGGCGAATACGTTCATCTGGCTCAGCGCATCGAGGAGGCGCAGTTCAAGGCCATGCTCGCCGAAGAGGCGGCGCTTTCGGGCGAGATTGGCGCACAGCGTCCGGCGCCAGTCATCAAAAACAAGTCGGAGTCGGCGCAGGAGAAAAAGGTGAATCAAAAGGAAGAGAGCGACGCGACGCAGAGCGGCATCATCCAAATTGAGGATCTCAGCAAAGTCGATCTCTGTGTTGGGAGAATTCTGTCCGCGCAGCTGATTGAAGGCGCCGATCGATTGCTGGCTATCCAGCTGGATGTTGGCGAACAACGGCCGCGCAGCGTCATCGCCGGAATACGTGCAGCCTATCAACCTGCCGATCTGACGGATTTGCTGGTGGTCTGCGTAGCCAACCTTGCGCCGCGAAAGATGAAGTTCGGCGTATCCGAGGCCATGCTGCTGGCGACCGGCGAGGGGGCGCAACTGACCCTGTTCGCGCCGCACCGCAGCGCAAATCCCGGGGACAGATTGCGCTAGCGATTCCGGGGAAAAACAGTCTGTTAGTACTGCTGCAATTGATTGACTGGCCTGGCGGCAGGCAGTCTCCAAGGATGGATGTTGATCAGGCGCGCCCTTGACCATTGCCTGCCAGTTCTGGCCCTGGGCTTCTGCTTGATCCTGCCGGCGCCGCTGCTGGCGCAGCTGAGCCCTGATCGATTCCAGAGCTGGCGTACGTTGCGCACGCCCCACTTTCAGATTCACTATCCGGAAGGTCGGATTGACTTTGCCGTCAAGACCGGACAGATCGCTGAGCGCTTGCACACAGAGCTGGAGGGTCGCTACCAATCCGGCGCCGAAAATACGCACATCACTCTGATTTTTCAGAGCGATCTGGTGAACGCTTTTGCGACGCCCTACGGCCTGGACCAGATCGTATTGTTCCTGGAAAATCCGCGCGGTGCAAAATTTGCTCGCTATGACCTCTGGCTGGAGCTGCTGATCCGCCACGAATACACGCACATCCTTACGCTGCGCCAGTGGGATTTTCAGCGGCCGCTGTTGGGCTTCTTTCGAATTCTTCTGGGTTTCCCGCCCAATCTGCTTTCCCCTCTGGCCTTTGTCGAAGGCTCGGCTGTCTATGAAGAAAGTCGACCGGGCGGCGGACGCGTAAACGACCCCTACACAAGAATGGTGGTTCGCAGCGCCATTCTGGCCGATCGCTTCCCTGGTCTAACGGAGCTAATGATCGGGGGGCGACGTTGGCCGCTTGGCTACATCTACTACCTTTACGGCGGCCGCATGCTGCACTATTTGAGCGGTCGATACGGAGAGGATTTGGTTCCCCGATACTGGTCGATGGATCGCGTACCTCTGGACGTGGACGAAGGCCTACGCGGCCGCGTCAACATTGCACGAGGCTACGCCGAATACCGCGAGTCGGAACTTGCCGAATTCCAGCAAGAAATTGGGCGAATTGAAGCGGCCGGGGCCAGTTCCTTTGAGCGACTTACCAATGACGGATATGTGAAGGACTTCCTTTATCTGGGCGCCGACGGTCGTCCGCATTACTATGCGGCGCCCTCTGATCGAATCGCCGGACTCTACAGCCTGGAGGCGGACGGGGAAAGCCGCCGGATCCGAAGAACTCGATCGGCCATGGGATTCAGCGAAGCGGCTGACGGCAGCAGCGTATACAGTCTGGCGCGCTACTTTGCCGGTCCGCTTGGCTACCGATTCCAGCTTAGCGATAATTCCGGCTGGTTTGGTCGCCGTCGCCTTTTCTCCGAGCGCAGCGCCGCATTTCCGCAGCTATCCGCCGACGGCGCCACGCTTGCCTATGTCGACCACGATGATCTCCGTCGCCGCCTGATGATTGCGCGTCGCGATGCGGACAAGCAGTGGACCGAGGAGCGTACTCTGCTGGAGACGCCCTTTACCGGATTCATTCAGGACATCGCTCTTTCGCCGGATGCCACGCTGGTCGCGGCGGCGGTACGCTTTGGCGAACGGGGCCAGGGCGCAATCTACATCTGCCCTTTGAGCGGCGAGGGATGTCGCAAACTGCTGGGCGGGCCTGGCGTCAAAGCGCAGTTGCGCTTCAATCAGGATGCGACGGCCGTACTCTTTACCTCCGATGTTGACGGAGTCTTCAATCTGTACCAGGTTGCGATCAGCGATGGCAAAGCGACGCAGCTGACGCGCATGAGAACGGGCGCGTTCTTTCCTACGCCGTCGCCGGATGGTCTTTACGCTCTGGCTTATTTCGAAGACGGCTTCGATCTGATTCGCTTTCGAGGCGATCAACTGCTGGCCGAATCGACCGATCTCTTTCAGGCGCCAGCGCCGGAGGATGAGCCGCCCGCGCCGCTGGAGGCGCCGCCGGCTGCCGGCGAGGGGCAGAGTTACTTTCCAGAGGGAGGAGCGTCGGCCGAGGGTCTGGCCGAGGGTTGGCGTGACGAAGACTATTCGGCGATCCTGAGTTTCCGGCCCTATTTGCTGGGTCTGCTTGGTCCGCTGAGCGCCTTCAATCTGGCGGCAGAGGGTCGCGATCCACTTTTTCGCCATTCGCTGACTGCGGCCATTGCTCCGTCGCATCCTGATCCGCTGATCGCTGCCATCTATGATTACTCGCGCTGGGCCATTGGCCTTTCCTTGAGTTATGCCGGCAATTACTCCAAGAGCGACCGTGCGCCCGGCTGTTTGCGCGAGGACGATCCGCTTCGTTTTCTTTGCGACGACGCCTATCCGCGTTTTGAAGAAGCGCGCGGCTATTTCCGCTTCCTAACGCTTGGCGACTATCTAAGCCTGCAGGCAATGCTGGGCTATGCCAGCCAGAAACTGCGCAATGCGCGCCGCCTGCGCGCCGTTCAATACGACGCGCGCGATTTAAATTTGAGCGGACCTTCGTTTGTTTTGCTGGCCGGCGATCTGCACTACTATCCACAATCAATCAGCGCCGAGCATGGCTGGCTGCTCTTTGCAAGCAGCGACTACTACTTGCGGTCCGAGAGCAAGGACCGCCTGGAGCGCGATTACCTTCATCACCTTGAGTACGGAGTCGGCGAAGCCGGCCTTGCCCTCTATTTGCCTTCGCTCTGGTCGCACCATGTAAACTATTTGAATGCTTACGGTTACGGCAGCTATGGACCGGACCGAGAACTGCAGCGCGTTCCGCTCAGTCGATTTGTTCGCGGGCAGAATTACCAGAAGTCGCTGCGCGACCATTCGGCAGCCGTCTTTACCTATGAATATCGTCTGCCGCTGCTCACGCTCTTCGATGCGACCTTTGAAGGTACGCCGTCCTTTCGCCTGAACCAGATCGGTCTACATGCCTTCTACGACGTAGGCCAGGTATTTGACCGACAGCTGATGCGCGAGCGCTGGACTCCGGCTTATGGCGCGGCCATTGTTGTAGGCCTTGATGTAATCTGGCTTTCGCTGCCGGAAATCAAGATTAGCTATGCGCACGGCGATGGTCCGGCCGGCGAAGGCCAGTGGTCTGTCGCCTTCAATGCCGAGTTCGGCGGCGACGTAGTCGGCGCAGAGCGGCAACGCTCGCCCCTGGAACGCGCCTACCGCCATGGCTTCCCCAATCGTCGCGAGCAAACTGGCTACTTCCGCGATCCATTTGCGGGCGGCGTATTGCAGTGAGCAGTCATCCAGCTGCCGCAGCCCTGCTGGAAGCGCATGTCGCCTTTGAATTGCAGCGTTTGCAAGCGCCGGGCGCGCTACAGAAGGAAATGCTTCAAGAATTGGAGGCGCTGCTTGACTGGCTGGAGCAAACGCCGCTGCAACGCGTCCTCCCTGCCGAGAGCGCCTTGCGCATCCTCAATCGAATCAGTTCAACGGAAGACGTTTCTCCTCTGGCCGAGCTTCTGCTTCGCGAGCTGGCAGCAGCTATGCTGCAGGAGCTCCAGAAGCGTCCGGAAATGCTCAATGATTTACTTTCCCATGAGGCGTTTTTTTTCGTCGCCGACGACATCATGGAGGATGCGGCCATCCGACGCGTGCTGATTCGTTCTGGCGTCAACAGTCCAATCTTTGCTCTTTTGATTGCCGAGCTGCTGTTCAATGGAATCAGTGAGTTTCTGGCGGAAGGCGGAAAATTTGCGGCGCATATACCGGGTTTCAATATGCTGCTGAAGGCCGGACAGAATCTGGTCGGCGATGGGCCCGAAAAGGGACTCAAGGAATTCATCAAGCGCTACATCAATAGCGCGATTCGCCGTTCGGAGGAATTCTTAAACAAAAACCTCAAGCCGGAAACCATTCGCGAAGCTGCGGAACAGCTCTGGAGCGAACTGTCGACACACGGGGTTCGCGAGGCGATCGACTTTATGCCGCCCGAAAAATTGGCGGGTTACAGCCGCGCACTGCAGGCCGCCGCGCACAGTTTCCACGGCTCGGAGCTCGCTGCGCACTTGCGCGCCTTCTTGGTGCAGTTTGTCTATGAGCGCCAGGGACGGCGGCCGGCGATGGAATGCCTGGCAATGCTTGGCCTTGGCCGCGATCGCCTCTGCCAGCGATGGAGTGGCGAGCTGCAGCCCGCGCTGGAGGCGATGCTCGCCGACGGTCAACTGGAAGCTGCAGTGCGTCGCCGGCTTGCGCCTTACTATCAGTCGCCGGAATTTTCCGAAACCTTGAGCAAGCTACAAGCGGGGATGTCGTGATCTGCGATAGAGGGAGCAGCCGGCGCCTGGCTGCGCCTTGACTGCGCTTGGATCAGCTGCTGCGGCGGCCAACCAGGAAAAGCAGCGCGCCGACAACAATCAGGCCGCCGCGAATCAACCAGGCCGTGGTTTCGCCCCAAGTATCAATCCACATCAAGAGGCGCACTTCGTAGTTAAAGAACTGCACAACGCTGGAAACAATGCCAGCCATTGCGGCAAAAGCGCCGATTGACGATAGGTATCTGCGAATCGTATCCATGGATCCATCCCACAATGCAGCGCCAATTGACGCCGCGAATTCCGGTAAGTGCGCCGGCGGCCGCAGCTACGGTCAGCCCAAAATTTGGCGAATTGAGAAAACTACATCGCCGGCATCGCTGGCGCTCATCGCACTGTAGAGCGGCAGAGAGACAATGCGTGCGTAAATCGACTCTGAATTTGGGAAATCTTCGGCATGAAGACCATAGTTTTCCCGGTAGCGACTCAGGCGATAGAGCGGGATGAAGTGCAGGCTGACTGCAATATTTCTGGCGTACATTTCCTCTACAAAGCGGTCGCGAGCGATGGGCGCCTCGGGGCCAATTTCAATCGTGTAAAGATGTTCCGCACTTCCAGGGTTCCGCGGCATCAGGCCCAGGCCTCGCAGGCCGCGCAGCTCTCGATCGTAGATGTCGGCGATGGCCCGGCGTCGTTGGAGCATCTCTTCGCTTCGCTGCAGCTGGACGCGGCCCAGCGCTGCGGCAATGTCGTTCATGTTGTACTTGTAACCAGGCTCGGTAACGTCGTATTGCCAGCGCTTACGACCGTAGGTTTGCCCCTGGATGCCGTGCAGACGCATGCGCCGGATGCGCTCGGCCAGCTCTGGATCGCGGAGGGTGAGCATCCCGCCTTCGCCTGTTGTCAGATTTTTTGTGGCATAGAAGCTGAAGGCCGTGGCGTCGGCCAGGGTTCCAACCATTCCTTCCGGGCTTCGCGCCGGGAAGGCGTGAGCCGCGTCATCAATCAATTTAATGTTAAATTGATGGCAAAGGCGGCGCAGGCCCTGCATATCGCAAACGCGACCGCCAAAGTGTACAGTGGCAACGGCGCGAATGCGGCGTCCGCTGGCCCTGTGCAGCAGTAGCTCGCCAACCTGTTCGCAGCTGTTCTGCAAATAGCGGCGCAGCGCTTCGGGCTCCAGCAGGTAGCTGTCGCGATCAACGTCGACTATCAAGGGCAGGGCCCCGCTGTACTCAAATACTTCGGCAGTGGCAGTAAAGGTCAGCGCCGGCACGATCACCGCGTCTTGTGAGCCAATCTCCCAGGCGGCCGCCGCCAGGTGCAGGGCAGCGGTGCAGGAGTTAACAGCAATGGCCTGTGCGGCGCCTACCGCCTGCGCAAATTCTTCTTCAAAAGCGATACTTTCCGGTCCGGAGGTCAGCCAACCCGAACGCAACACGCGTGTGACCGCCTGAATCTCTTCGCGCCCGATATCGGGCCGGGCAAAGTGTAGCTTGCGTCGCCGCAGCCTGCCCAGCGGCGAGGGCGATGCGCCGGCCGGCGCGGGCGGCGTAATCTCTGGCAGTGAATCAGCGGACACATTGATACGCAGGCTTTCGCTTTCCATCGCAGCTCCAGGCGTCAGTCGGCCTGATTCGAGTTTCGGCCGCTGGCAGCAAAAGCTGAGCCAAATCCGCCGCCGGCAGCGTCCGCTGGAGAACTGCAGAGCGCCGAAGGGCGGCCAGCTAGAGCGGAATCCAGCCGCTACGCAGGGCCAGGTAGGATAAACCGAGAACCGCCAGAAAGCCGGCGGTGTCCGTGAAGGTGGTTACGATGATATTCGAAGCTACTGCCGGATCGATCTTCAGGCGGCGCAGGGCCATTGGCGCCGCAGCGCCGGCCGCGGCCGCCACCAGCATGTTGCAGAGGATGGCCGTGAACATGATGGCGGCGAGAATCCAGACGCCGCTGTAGAGCAGAACAACCATCGCTACAACCAGACCCACGGAAAGCCCGTTGAGCAGGCCGATGACGGCCTCGCGTCGCAGGGTTCGCAGCGCGTTCTGCTGCGTGATTTCGCCCAGAGCAATATTGCGGATGATTAAGGCCATGGTCTGACCGGCTGCATTGCCGCCCATCCCGGCTACGATTGGCAGAAAAGCGGCCAGCGTAATCACCTTCTGCAGCGTTTGCTCGAAGAGCGCCACCACCGATGCAGCCAGCACCGCCGTCGCCAGATTGACCACCAGCCAGCCGACGCGGCGTAGCGAGCTGCGCCAGAGCGGCGTGCTCAGCGTTTCCTCGCCGGACAGACCGCCCATGCGCAAGATGTCCTCGCTGGCCTCCTCTTCGACAACTTCCAGAACGTCGTCGGCGGTGATACGTCCCAGCATCACGCCACGATTGTCGATGACCGGGGCCGATATGAAGTCGTAGCGCGTGAAGAAGCGAGCCACCTCTTCCTGGTCGGTCAGAGCCGGAATGGCGGACAGCTCGGTTTGCATGATACGCTTCACGCGTTGCTGCGGCCGGGCAAGAATCAGCTGCTTGAGACTGAGGTGGCCGCAATAGCGACCCTGGTCGTCGACCACAAAGACAGTATAGATTTCGTCGCCATCGCGCGCTACCTTGCGCAGGCGAGCGATGGCCTTCTTGATGGTGTCATTTTCCTCCACCGCCAGGAATTCCTTTTCCATGATGGCGCCGGCGGTGTTCTCCGGATAACTGAGCAATTCCGTAATTTGCAGTCGCTCCTGATGAGGCATTCTCGATAGAATTTCCGAAACGCGCTCCTGCTTGAAGCTTTGCAAAAGTTCAGCAGCAATATCGGATGGCAGCGTAAGCAGCACGCCGCTCAGGGCATCGTTGTCCATTGACTCGCGCAGCAGCCGGTCGCGAAGGTCAGGGTCGATTTCGGAGAGTACGCGCCCCTGGCTTTCCGCATCCAGCAAGGATAGCAGGCCGGCGCCCTCTTCGTAGGCGAGGCCTTCGATCAGATGCGCGATGTCCGCCGGATAGAGCTCATCAAAATAACGACGCAATTCCTCGCGAGCGCCGTCGTGAAATAGCTGCAGGACATGATCCTTCCAGTCCTGCTCATCACGATGCAGAAAGACCAGCTCCGGATCGGTTTCCGGCTGCGCCTGTTGAACCTCGCCTTCCACTGCAGGAGACAGGCGCTGTTCGGCAGCCTGACGGTCAATAGTTCTGCTGGATCAATGGCGAGGCTGCTGGAAAAAGAGGCTGACATCCGTCCCTTCCGGCCCTCGCCTGTCTGACCATGGAGCGCTTGCTGATCCTGCTGCCAGTCGCTCTCTATGCTCTTGCCATTTTCTGGATTACGTATCGTACGGGCAAACGTCAGAGCGGGCAGGATCACGATTATTTCCTGGCCAATCGCAGCCTCGGCGTATTCTTTTCGTTGGTGTCGGTTGTAGCGACGGAGACCTCCGTCGCTACCGTGCTCATCTTTCCGCAAATGGGCTACAAGAGCGGCCTCAGTTTGCTATGGATGTGCGCCGGATTCATCGCCGGGCGCTGGCTGGTGGCGCACTACTTTCTGCCGGAAATCTATCGACGACATCGCCTGTCGATGTATGCCACCATTACCGGCCAGAGCAGCGCCGCTCGCAAGGCGCTGAGCTTCAGCTATCTTGCCGCCAAGGTAATCAGCAGCAGCGTGCGCTTCCTGATGGCGGCCTTCGCCCTTCATCTGCTGTTTGGCGCGCCGGTCTGGCTGTGGATCCTGCTTATGGCCCTCCTGGCCGGACTCTACAGCGTGCTTGGCGGACTGAGCGCGGTGGTAATAACCGATCAGATTCAAGGCTGGATCATCGTCATCGGGGCTGTGCTGGTGATAATTGCGCTGCTGCCTGGATTGCAGGACGCCTCGCTGCCGGCGCTGGCCGATTGGCAGGCGCGTCTCGATAACTCGCGCTACTCGCCTTTGCTGTTCTTTGGCGCCATGACGCTCAGTCTGGGCACCCACGGCGCCGACCAGGACATGTTGCAGCGTGTACTGGCCACGCGCAGTTTGCAGGATGCGCAGCGCGCCTTGCGCTGGTCCGGCATTGCCGCCACCATTGTGATTTCTCTATATTTGCTGGCCGGCTGGATGCTGGCCCGCGCCGCGCTGCCGGGCGTCGGAGAAACGGCCCCAGTGCTCGACTACGTGCGATTGTACGCGCATCCCCTGGCGCTGGGCGGTTTTGGCGTGGTGCTGATAGCGGCGGCGATGAGCACCCTTGACTCCACGCTGCACTCGACGGCGGCGGTCTGGAAGGCGGCGCTCAGCGAGCGCGTGCATGCCCGGACCTACAGCTTTTTCTCTCTGCTATTGCTGGTAGTAGCGGCGATGTTATTGATTCCGGTTCAGGAACGATCGCGCAGTTTCTACGATCTGGCAATGAACGCCTTCAATTACGTCAATGGCGGATTGATCGCTGTATTCTTGCTCTTTCTGGTACGTCGTCGCCACGTAGGAATGTGGACGATACTTGCGGCAGTATCTGGCGGCCTGGCAACAACAGTGGCGGCGAACTATGGCCTGCAGCCCGCTCTGGCCTGGCCGCTGGTAACGCTGCTTTCAACCGCTGTCGCTACGATGCTGGCCTTCTGCACATCGTACTTCTTATCTGATTCTACCGGAACAAGCGAGGATTGAGCGTACGCGGATGCGTCGAGAGCGGAACATTCTGCGCTCAATCATCGGCAAGCAGGACCTGCAACACAGCTTCATGATCGGCAAAGGACTCGAACAATCGCCAGGGTTGATGCGCGGCAAGTTCTTGCGATGAACTTCCGCCCGTGGCCACGGCAATACAGCGTGCGCCAATCGGTCGGCCGCAGTCGATATCATTAGGCGTATCGCCAAGAATGAAGATACGCGAAGCAGCAAAGCTCTGGCCGGTGTGGGTCTCCGCGCGGGACCGCGCCAGCGGCGGCAGTTCGCGCCGTACATCGCCGTCATCGCCATAGGCGCCGACGGAAAACAAATCCAGAATACCAAAGCGGCCAAGTTTGATTTCTGCGCCGCGACGAATGTTGCCGGTCAATAATCCGATGGTCCAATTGGGAGTGCGTCGCAGTCCCTCTAGCAGCGGCAGCACACCGGGCAGCAAATGCGGCGCTGACGAGGAATACAAAGCCTCTTGCAGCAATTCTACGTAGCGGGAAAAAATGGCTGGCAGCAACGCTTTCAGTCGTTCTTCTTCCAGATATGGGCTCAGGCATTCGCGAACGAATTGTCGATCTGTTTTGCCGGCAATGGGATGAGTTTCATCAAAGTCTGCGGAGCAGCATTCGTGCATGGCGCGAAGCAGGGCTGCTTTTCCCAGACCCTGGCAGCGCAATAGCGTGCCATCGATATCAAACAGCGCCAGTCCTGGCGCGACCGGTTTCACGCTTGACCACTCGCCGCCGGCGACCGAGCGGTCAATAGCAATGCAATTACCACGCAACTGGCGCCCTTGGGCGGTGCGCGGCGGTCTGGCGCTGCTGCTGGCTGCCATTCCCTTGATTATTTCACGCGCCGATCTCTGTGGCATCCCGCCATCGCAGGCAGCGCTTCCGGTCGCGACGGAATTGGCCGCACAGGGGGCCGTCTCGACGGTCGATTGGCGCAAACTGCAGGAGCTGAATCTGCGCACCGGGCGCCCCTCGAGTTCTCTTGGCGCTTTGAATAATCGGCCGGTGAGAATTGCCGGCTTCATGGTGCCGCTGGAGGACGAAGAGGCGCAGGTCAGCGAGTTCCTGCTGGTGCCTTATCCGCAGGCCTGCATTCATGTGCCGGCGCCGCCTTCCAATCAGATCGTGCACGTCAAGATGCAGGGCAATCGCAAAGCGCGCGTCTACTGGTTTGAGCCCGTCTGGGTCTATGGCA
Source organism: Leptospirales bacterium (assembly GCA_019694655.1). Lineage (NCBI taxonomy): Bacteria > Pseudomonadati > Spirochaetota > Leptospiria > Leptospirales > Leptospirales bacterium. Next base: position 69,054 of record JAIBBN010000008.1, on the reverse strand, counting down.
ATCTGAAGATTCAACGTACCAACAGCATCTATGCTGAAGCAGCCTTTTTTCTGGCTGGCAATCGTACTGAGCTCTACGATGAGCCAATGAATGCACAGTAGCGTCCGGGGATGATCTATATGTACAAAGTTCTGAAAATATCCGCGCTGCTATGGATGGCAACACTGGTATTTACCTTATGCAAGGGAGGACGTCCGGCGGAGGGCGCTCACGTTCATGGCCACGGACGCCTCAACCTTGCCCTGGAATCGAACAACCGTTTGAGTCTGGAATTCGAGGCGCCGGGGGCCAGCGTGTTTGGTTTTGAGCGCCAGCCTGGGTCGCCGGAGGAGCACAGCGTCTATACCCAGCGTCAGGCGGCGCTGAAAGAAAACCTGACCGCTCTCTTTCCATTTGTTACGCGCTATGGTTGTCAGGCGAAACTGTCCGGCTTTGAGGCGGAGGCCGGCGAGAGCGCCGAAGAGCATGCGGCCCATGGCGACGCAGACGAGCACGAGCATGAAGGCGGCGCCGAGCATCAGCACAGCGAGGTGCGCGCCCAGTACAATTTCGAGTGCACACATTCGCTGGCTGGCGCGGAGATTGAGCTCGGCTTTTTTGAATTGTTGCCGCAGCTGGAACAGCTGGAAGCAATTACGCTCAGCAATTCCGGGCAGGACAGCGTAGTCCTCGAACGCGGTCAGCGAACTTTGAAACTGGCTCAATGAGCTTTAGTATCGAGAAACTCAGTTTCGCCTACGGAAAACGGCCGCCGACCCTGCAAATCGACGCTTTCTCCGCCGCTGCTGGCGAGCGAATCTTTCTTTATGGCCCAAGCGGCAGCGGCAAGACCACGTTGCTGGGCATTCTGGGCGGCGTGCTGCAGCCCCAGGCAGGGGCCGTGCTGGTCCTTGCCGAGCGACTGGACCGGCTCAGTGCGGCCCGGCGCGATCGCTTTCGCGGCCAGCATATCGGTTTTCTTTTTCAGCTGTTCAATTTGATTCCATACCTGAGCGCCCTGGAAAATATTACTTTGCCCTGTTCGTTGAGCGCCGGTCGTCGCGCGCGCCTGCAGGGACGCGATCCGCGCGACGCGGCTCGCGAGCTGGCCGCCCATCTGGGCATTGAGACTGCTCTGGACAAGGCGGTGCTGGAACTGAGCGTCGGTCAGCAACAGCGCGTGGCGGCGGCCCGCGCCCTGATCGGCGCGCCAGAGCTGATCATCGCCGATGAGCCAACATCGGCGCTGGATGCCGATCATCGCGAATCCTTCATTCGCTTACTATTTCAAGAATGCAAGAATTCTGGTTCCACGCTGCTATTTGTAAGCCACGATCAGAGTCTCGCGCCGCTTTTCGATCGCAGCGTTTCGCTGCCGCAGATCAATCGATCGGCGGCGACGGCAGCGCTTTGAGGTAAGCCCTATGGTGTATTTGCAGCTGGCCTGGAAGTCGATTGCCAACCGTCGATTGGCGACGGCTCTGACCATGCTTTCCATTGCTCTTTCGGCGATGTTGCTGGTGGGCGTGGAGAATCTGCGTCGCGGCGCGCGTTCCAGTTTTCAAGGAGTGATTCGCGGCGTGGATCTGGTGGTCGGTGCGCCTGGCAGTCCCCTGAATTTGACGCTCTATTCCGTGTTTCACATGGGTAACGCCACAGCCAGCATTCCCTATTCGGCGCTGCAATCAATGCGCCGGCATCCGGCGGTGGCAGCTGTCATTCCAATTTCGCTGGGCGATTCCCACCGTGGCTTTCGCGTAATTGCGACGGACCAGCAGCTTTACCAGCATTACCGCCACCATGATGACCAAAGTCTGCGCTTTGCGGGGGGACGCGCGCCGGAGGGAATATTTGAATGTGCGCTTGGCTCGATGGTTGCCGAGCGCCTGGGTTACAAGCTCGGGCAGAAGGTCGTGATTGCCCACGGCGTCTCCGCAATTTCCTTACAGAAGCATGATGATAAGCCATTTCATGTAGTGGGAATCCTGGAACCCACCGGCACGCCGCTTGACCGTTCCCTGTTCATTAGCCTGGAGGGAATGGAGGCGATCCACATCGACTGGCAAAGCGGGGCGCCGCCGCTGCCCGGCGAGGAGCGTCGCGCGGAAAGCCTGCGCAGCGAGGAATTGCAGCCGCGAGAAATCACCGCCATGTTTGTCAAAGCGCGCGCGCGAATGGATGCGCTGCGCTTGCAGCGCGAAATCAACGGCAATCGCCAGCAGCCGATGCTGGCGGCCTTGCCCGGCGCCGCGCTTGCTGAGCTATGGGATATGATTGGCTACGCGGAGACGGCCTTGAGCGCCGTCTCCGCAGTGGTCGCGGCGGTTGGTCTCTCAGGCATGTTGATGTCGATTTACACAACACTGAATGAGCGCCGGCGCGAGATTGCAATACTGCGCGCACTTGGCGCCGGTCCGCGACGCATCGCCTTGCTCTTTGTGCTGGAATCCGGGGCCTTGAGCCTCGCGGGAAGCATTGCAGGACTTGCACTTTACTACGCACTGCTGCTTGCACTGCGTCCGCTGGCCGAATCAAAGCTTGGCTTATTTTTGCCGCTTGCGCCGCCGGGCGCGCTGGAGTGGATGTATCTTGGCGCTATCAGTCTGGGCGGCGCTCTGCTTGGGCTGCTGCCAGCTTACCGCGCCTATCGCAATGCGCTGGCCGACGGCCTCAGCGTTCGCTTGTAGTGCGGCGGTCAGAATTATCAGCGGCTTTCTTGCGCGGACTGATCGGCAATCGACTGGATCTCTTCAGATTCATGGATGAAGAAGCCTGGCTGTGGCGCCCGATGGGCCAGGGTCAGCATTGCCCGCGCCACGGCCGCGCCTTCGATTGGGCGGTAGCGTCGCAGCGGACCGGCCAGTGCAAAGGATAGCAATCCCGCGGCAAGATTGGCAAACTCCTCGCCAGGGCGCGATTCTAGACGCTTGCCGCGCAAGAGGGAGGGACGAAATATATGCACCTCGGGCGCTCCGAGGGCGCGCAGGTCCTCCTCCAGCTGTCCCTTGACTCGATTGTAGAAAACAGTTGAACGCGCTGCGGCGCCAAGCGCCGTCATGATGAAAAAGCGGCTGGCGCCCTTCTGCAGGGCAAGCTGTGCTGCCTGCAGCGGGAAATCATGGTCTACCTTGCGAAAGGCGAGTTCGGACCCGGCCTTCTTGATCGTTGTGCCCAGGCAACAGAAGAGATCGCGCACTTCAAATAGCTCGGGATGGTCTGAAAGCCGCTCAAAATCAACGACGCTCTGCTGAATCCGTCGCCCCTCGATGGGCAGCGGTGCGCGGACCAGCAGGCGAACCTCGCTGTAGGCGCTGTCGAAGAGCATCAGCTCGGCCAGCTGCCGGCCGGTCATACCGCTAGCGCCCAGCACCAGGGCCTTTGCCTGCGCTTCAGACATGTCCGGTCGAAAGGGCCAGCGAGGCTGGCGGAAGCAACCGATAAATTTCGAAATTCCGCGGAACGAACGGCCCCTCGGCAAACACTTGCAGTTAGTTCTTCCTGCGAGGTTCCAGATGAATCCAGAAATTCTGGCCGGCGATGCGTGGCCGGCGGGCAAACATCGAAACTTAAGGCGCTTCCGCTGCGCCGCTGGCGTGCTTCAGTATCTGCGACGCGAAGCTCTGGATCTGTCGCAGCTCGATCGCGTTGCGGCAACATTGCACAGCAATCGCCACGGCGCCCAGGGGGCTCGGCAAGGCGCTATAGCTTTGACCTTCTATCTTAGACGCTACGTTCCGCTGGCCAGCCTGCGCGCTCTGGAGCTTCGCCTGCGACGATGCCTGACCGATAATGCGCCGCGAAGATCGCAGATTTGCTTTCGTTGGAGCCCCCGACGTCCGGGCCTCGATCCAATCTATGATCAAGCGCTGCTTCTACTGCAGAATGCGCCAGCGCGTCCGGCGCGCGCTGCCTGAAGGTCAATTGCGTCCGGGATAGCCGATTACATCCATGAAGGCGCTGACGCTGAAAACTGCCTTACCGGGACCCGGCTCGCCGTAGCCTGGAGGGGTTGGCAGTTTGTACTTTTCAAATGTTGATTTCCAGACGGTCAGCAGTTCCAGAAAGTACAGCAGCGGCGGATGATCCTGCTCGGCAATGCTGGTCAAGGTAGTGTACGGCTCCGGGCACCAGGTGGTGAAGCGCGGCGCTATGCCGTGGCTCATGAAAAAATCCAGACCCTCTGCAGTCGAGGCAATGGCCTCCGATACGCTGGCAAAGCCCCAGGGACGCGACAGCTCGACTCCGGCGACGAAGTTGGGAATTACGTGCGAGGCGCCAAAGACCGAGGCTGAATCCAGGATGCGACGAATCCAGACGTCGCGGCCAATGAAGCGCGTCTTGCCAGGGCAGAGCTTTTCGAACAAATGCGGCGCCCAGACCTCATAGTTTGGATGGTAGATGCGAATGCCGACATTGCGAAATCGCTGCAGCTCTTCTTTTTCCCAGGCCTGGGTTACCACCTTGCCCATCCAGCGACCCGGAAAGCGATTCTCGATTGCTTCGGCGTACTGGAAATAGAATTCAGTTTCGTTTTTCCCTCGTAGCTGAGTCAGCACCGATCCGCCAGTTATAGTATAAACTTTTGCCGTATGATCCTCGGCGTCAATCCAGGCCAGCGTCTCCAGAATCTCTTCAATACTCTTAACGCCCGTGTAAGGGCGACCCTCGAGCTTTTGCTGACGGTAGTTGTGGTTGATATCGCAGAAGGCGCATTCCTCTTCTGCGCCAAAGTACTGGCAGTTGCGAAAGGCGGTCAGATAGATCAGATAGCCCCACTCGATGACCGGCGCAATCTCGCCGGGGGCCTTGCCGCTTGCAGTGCGATGTGCATACCACGGCGGCGCTGGCGGAAATTCGGCGGCGGCCAAGCGCTGCTCGCCAAGAAATAGCGCAGGGCCGCCCTCGCTATCGGCAGCGATGCGATAGGGCGAGTGCGGATTGACGCGCACGGAAACTACAGTGGGGGCGAGCGCAAAGGCGCCGCCGCTGATGCGAATCTCCTCTGGAATCCGAAAACGGATCTGCTGGTCCTGTTCTTTGAGCGGAACATGATCAAACGTGAAAATGAAGTAGTCTTTCGCTTTGAATTCGCCCTGCTGCAATGCAGCGGCGTCAAAATTCAAGCCCAGTCGCAGCAGGTCCTGCTTGAGGATTGCTTCAAAGGGGATGGTGCGGTAGCTGCGCTCGGCAAGTTCCAGTTCTTGAAGCGTTGTTGGCTGTACGCGCAATGGGCTGCTCATGGTTGGCGGGCCAACGAGCGGGCGTCGGCCCGCCCAGCATCGTGCGACAGGCTGCAGAATCTAGCTATTTTTGCGGCTTTTCAGGCGTCCGGCGCGCCGCTGCTGGCTGCCGTTGCTTGACACCATGTTGGCGGAAAGGAAGGCTGGCGGCCATTCCATGTCCCAGGCCGCCGAACTTCTCAAACGTGCATTCTCATTTCCAAAGTCCTTCTTTCAGGTCTTTCAGCCGCTGTGGCTGCTTGGTCTGTGCGCATTGTTGTCTGCAGACTTGATTTCCAAGAAGCTGGTTACGGACAGCCTGGACTTCAATCTCCATGGGGGACAGATTGCACATGTCACTTCATTGGAGCATCTGCGTACACGCGACGCAGGCCGGCCCCAGGTGAATGTGCTTGGCGATGAGGGTCGGCTGATCAAGCTGCGTCTGGTTTTTAACGATCGCTTCATCTTTGGAATTGGGCCGACTCTTCCGGTATTTGGATTTCTTCTGACCCTGGCGGCGACGATCTTTCTGGTCTTCTATCGCTTTCGCGTTCCGGATATGGGCAACTCCTTCGCCTGGCTTCTGGTCTTTTCCGGCGCCATAGGTAATCTGATCGACAAGGCCTTCCTCAAGTCGCTGGTCGATCGCAGCTGGAAATTTGGTCTGGTTCCGGAAGACGGCTACGTGCAAGGGGTGGTCGACTTTGTCGAATGCATCTGGTTTGGCTGGGACAGCGTTCAGAACATTCCTTTGCTGAATTTTCTTTCCATGCGCACCTGGCCGACCTTCAACGTCGCTGATAGCTGCATTGTCGTAGGCGTAATTCTTCTCATCTTTACCATCGGCGACGGCAAGAAGCCCACTGTCGCCCAGGGGAAGGCCTGAGGGAGCATGGAGGTTACGGAGCAGCGTCAGCGCGAACGCGAGCTGATTGCGCGGGTGCAGGCCGGCGACGGCGACGCCTATCTGAGCCTGGTGGGCGCGTATCGGCTGCGCCTCTTCCGCAAGGCCTGCTCCATCGTCCATGATGCGGAGGACGCCGAGGATTGCCTGCAGGAGGCCCTGCTCACGGCTTACCGGGCGCTGCCCCGCTTTCGCGGTGAAAGCGGCATATACACCTGGCTTTACCGGATTGTTGTGAACAAGTGCCGGGACCATTTACGGTCCCGGCGCAGCCGCGTACAGGAGTCCCTGGAGCCGCTGCAGCCCCTGCTTTCCGATGATCGCGTAGCCATAGAAAAAAATGTCGAACTGTCTGACGATGCCGCTTATCTAATCAACAAGATCAACGGTCTGGAGCGCAAGTACAGGCAGATACTTCTCTACCGCTATTACGAGAATCTGTCCTACGAAGAGATCGCCGAGCTCATGCAGGTTAACATTGGCACGGTAAAAAGTCGGCTCTTCAAGGCTCGCGAGCTGTTGAAACGATCGATTGTAAGGAATGGTCGGGGCGAAGAGTATTTTAGCGCCCTTTAAAGAAATCTAATGAGCCAGCGCCCGAACAAGCCCGACGCCGATGAGTTGCTTCAGAATCCGGAGCTGCCGCTGGATGAGGATGGCCGTCGCCAGCTTGGGCCGGCCCGCACCCGTCAGGCGGGGGAGCAGCGCCTGCTCGACGAAAAGCTGCGCTCCGCCTTTTCCGAGCTTGGCCAGAAGTCCAATCCCGGCGATCTAAGCGCGGATTTCGATCGCAAGCTGCGCTCGGCAATGGCCGGCAAGGGGGCCTCTGATGCCGGCGCCTACGTCCTGCGTCTGGAGCGCCGTCAGCGGATTGGCGCGCTGATGGACAATGTTCTGCATGGCGATCGACGTTATCTGGCTTACGCCGCTGCCGGCCTGCTGTTTCTGGGTGCGCTCGGTCCATTTGCCTGGCGCAGTTTTCAGACGCCGACCTCCGAAGCAAACGGCGCTGAGTTTGCGCCGAAAGCCGCCGTCGCCGAGCATCCTGCCGCCGCCGCTGACGCCCAGACGGTGGCAGCGCCGCCTGACCCTTCCGCTCCCATGGCGCCGGGCGAGGAGGCCGAGGCCAATCGACGCAGCTTTGATGCCGTCAATTTTCAAATTGAACTTCTCCGGGAAAGGCTGCGCAACGTACAAGCAGCGTCGGAACGCTTGCCGCTGCTGGAAAAACTGGAGCAGGCCTATCGCAATGCCGGGCGCACTGCCGAAGCTGAGGCCGCACACCGAGAAATCGAATCGCTGCGCCAGGCTTTTGAAAGCGGCGCAGGCCCGTGATTTGCTTGCCGCCGGTCAGGCTGGCGCCTATTTCAAGTAGATGGCCGAAAAAAAGATCCAGCGCAGCCCGGAAGAATGGGCAGCGCAGCTAAGCCCGATGCAGTTCCATGTGGCGCGCGAGAAAGGCACGGAACGTGCTTTCACCGGCGAATACTACCAGAATAAAGCCGAGGGCGTCTACCACTGCGTTTGCTGTGGAGCGGAACTCTTCCAATCGAAAGAGAAATATGAATCGGGCAGCGGCTGGCCGAGCTTCTGGCAGCCTTCCGATCCGGCTAACGTTCGGACGGAGGAGGATCGCAGCCATGGCATGACGCGCACCGAGGTGCTTTGCGATGTATGCGACGCGCACCTTGGTCATGTCTTTCCCGATGGTCCGCGTCCCACCGGCTTGCGCTACTGCATCAACTCCGCCTCGCTGAAATTTGAGGAAAAGAAGTGAGCGCCGTCGCGGCAGCAAACCTTTCGTCAGGGCCGGCAAAATGAATGATCTCAGCTTTGGACTCTACGGCGCACTGCACCTCGCCGCCCTGGTCTTTGTTGTATACAATGTCCTGTTCCGTGATCGCTCGCTGCCGACGCTTCACAGGATTATCTGGGTCGTAGCCAGCATACCGCTGGCCATTCCAGCGGCGATCCTCTACGTCTTAATCGTCAAGAAGGGACAATGGAGCAGTTGAGGCGCTGCGCTTACGCTGACGTGGCCTTGAATCGAGGCCGCACGGTAAGCGCAGCAAAATCTTAGATTCTTCCGTAAGGATTGTTGGGATCGAGGGGCGGCAGGCCCAGATCGTGGGTTGCTGCTGGCTCGCGCCCAAGCTTCAAGTAGTCGTTCAGCTTCACCAGGTAGATGATATGCAGTACGATAAAGGCGATGGAGGTGCAAATATTGAGATAGGGGACCCACCCCATGCTCATGGTTACGGCTGCGCCAATACCTATGCCGCGTCCCAGATCGTCGGCCGGCGGCAGAGATTCCGGGTTGGTCTCCGCAATCCAGGCGCGAAGTGCGTCCGGAGTCTGAAAGGGAATTAGAATCCAGTAGAATATGATTCCAGCGCAAGGAATCATCAGGAGTAGCGCGGACCATGCTGGCATTCGCAAGTACTGTGCGGGGATCCGTCTGTACATGAAGTAATAGGGCAGAAGCAATGCAGCGGAAATGAGCAGTGAAACAACCAGAATCCCGACTATCAGCGCCCCGCCCACCCAGGAGGGCATTCCATTTGAGGGAGTGTCCATTTTTTGATTCCTCTATTGAGTTGCGCGGCAATGAGAAATGGCGCCGGCAGATCGAGCAACCCGGAAATTGCATCAGCCTGCCTGCTGAAAGAGCCGGCCAGCTGTCGCTGCGGCAATCGGCTATAATTCTCTCGGCAGGCGCAATGGCATGATGGAGAGCATGAAGGCGGGGCGGCCGGGCGAGATCAAGACGCTCAGCTTTCGACGGCGGACGCCGCCGGAGATCGAGGTCTTGAATATGGAGAGAATGCTTCGCGACCACCATCGCACGGCGACCCGACCGCACCGCACGGATTTCTATCACATCCTTTTTTTCGGTCGCTGTGCGCCCGTCCATCGCGTCGACTTCCAGGAAGTTGCGGTCACGCCGCGATCATTGCTATTTCTGGCCCGCGAACAGATCCATCAGTTTGATGCTGTGCGCAAGTATTCAGGCCAGGCCCTGATCTTTACTGCATCCTTCTTCTGTCAAAGCGCGGCGGATTCCGATTTCTTGCGGGGCAATGTGCTGTTCAATCAGATCCTGAGCGGACCCTTGCTGCAGACGGATCGCGAGACTCATGCACGATTGCGGACTATCCTGAACTGGATTACGGAGGAACTGCAGTTCGGCGCCGCCGCCAATCCGGCCATCCTGAAGCAGCTGGTCCATCTATTGCTGCTGCTGGCGGAGCGCAAGATACGCGAGGGGCTGCCTCAGGCGCGGCGTTCCTCGCGCGAAATCCAGCGAACGCTCGCCTTCCGGGAGCTGATCGAGAAGCAGTACATTGCTGAAAAGCGCGTAAGCTACTACGCAAAGCGGTTGATGCTGCCTGCCAGGGATCTGGCAAAGGCCACGCTGCGCGTGACAGGTAAAACGCCAAAGCAGATGATTGATGATCGCCTGTTCCTTGAAGCAAAGCGATTGCTGGCGCATGGCGATGAATCGGTAGGCGAGATTGCCCGTCGACTGGGCTTTGATGAAGCCACCAACTTTGCTAAGTACTTTCGAAAGCACGCCTTGCTGGCGCCGCTGGAATTTCGCCGATCGGCGCAGGCCCTGCCGGCGCGCGCCGATCGATCAAGAAATAGGTAACGGTTTCTGAGCGCACACTCAGAATTTGCCGTTGGAGTTCCTCCACTGTTCGCGAGGCACGGCAAATTCGATGGTATCCCAGTGTTCCACAATCTTACCATCGGCAATGCGGAATAGGTCATAGAAGATAACCGGCTTGTTGGTCAGCATCCCTTCCGACTGCACCAGTACAAAATTTCCTTCGCCCAGCAGTAGATGTGTGCGCGTTACGCTGAATACGCCATGGGTTCGGGCGTCGATCAACGGCTGCGTTCCGTCGGGAATCATCGGGTTGTGCTGGATGTAGGATGCGTCCAGATATTCGCCTACTCTGGAAAGATCGCCGCCAATCAACACCACGTCATAAAACTTCCGGACCAGTTCCTTGTTGCTCTCAGTCCGGGACTGATCGCTTACCTCAGTTGGGCCATCAATCATGGAGTGTCCGCTTCTGCCAACGGCCGTCGTTTCCTGAAGATTGTCCCAGTGCTCCACGATTCGACCGTCTTCAAAGCGGAAGATATCGAAGCCAATCTTGGGGCCAAAGAAGTCGTATTCAGAGTGCAACACCACGTAGTCGCCGTCCTGGAAGGAGCGAACGACGCGCGCCTTGAAGCCCTGTGGCGGCTTATGCTGCATCAGTTCGCCAAAGCCGGCCATCCCGTCGCCAACGTTGATATTGTGCTGGATATACTTATCGGGATTGATGTAGGCGATTGGCGCGTGGTCGCCTGATTGAAGACTGGAAATCAGTTCGACCGCTTTTTCCCGATTTGATTTGCCGCCTGCGGAGCAGGCAACGAGCAGTCCGCTGAGAATCCAAATAGAGCTCTTTTTCATCTACTACCTCCTTGAGATCGTATCCGAGATTTTCTTTTGGCTTCGATCGTAGCAAATTTCACAGGAGGGGACAAGGTAAGACTGCGCCAGAAATGGATACTTTTGCGACCGGCAATCGCCCAGGGGCTATCTGCCGGCGTCGCGGCGGCATACATGAGCGGAGTCTACCGGGGCAGGGGACGAACACGATCGCCGTCATTGACGGCATCGCCAGGATAGAGCGCGGCCTCGGCGCCCTCTGCGACGCCGGAAATTGCAGCCTGGGTCTGGCTGCGACCCAACAGCTCGACTCTTTGCTTGCGGGCTCGGCCCCTTTCAATCAGAAAGACCGCCCAGCTGCTCTCATCACGAAAGAGGGCGCCAATTGGTGCAATCAACACTTGATCAAATTGGCGCAGGACAATACTGCATCGAACGGTGAAATCATCGCCCAGCGCGGGACGTTCTTCCGGGGCGGCCAGCAGATCAAGCAGCACGCGTACGCGTTGCTCTTCGACGCCAAGCGGCGATATCTTCTTGAAGGCCGATGGCTCGATCAGTCTCACCCGTGCAGCAAGCACTGTATCGCCGCCCCAGCGATCAATGTGTGCTGGCATGCCGGGCTGCAGTCGCGCGGCATCGGCGGTCAGCACCTCAGCAACAACCTCCATGCGCCTGAGGTCGCCCAGTTCCAGTATGGGCTGGCCCATTTCGATCGGACCGGCATCTTCGCGGTGGACGCGTAAGATCTGGCCGGCCCCTGGCGCAGTAACGGCCCGCGGATAGTCCCACTGGATTTGCGCCACCGTTTGTCCGCGTGCGACGCGGTCGCCGGCATGCAGGCGCAGTCTCTGGAGCACGCCGCTCACCGGCGCCAGTACAGTGAACTTCTCGCGGACCCTGGTCTGCCCTTCGACCGTAATCGTTTCTTCGAAACGGCCGCGGGTGATGATGGCGCTTTCAATTTGTACCGGCTGCTTTTGAAAGGCGAGGACAATCAGAACCAGCGCAGCTCCGCCCAGAGCGGCGTAGATCAGTCTTCGACCCTTCAGCCAGCTTTTCCAGTTCATCGCGGCCTTCCTCCACGCTCCGGTTACTCGCGCACCTTGAGCACTGCGACAAGATCCAGGCGGCGAATTCGACGGTAAAGAAAGTACAGACTGGCCGCTGCGGCAACGCTGGTGTTCAGCGCGGCCAGCATGTAGGTCGAAAGGTCAATCTTCAGTGGAATTACGAAGCCCTCGACCGGCATTCCGACGATTGCCAGCCAGGCCATCAGCAATCCCAGCAGCGCGCCAGCCGGCAGCGCCAGAGCTGTTTGGACAGCCAGTTCGCCAGCCAGAATCCGGAAAACTTCCGTCGGTGAAAATCCCAGGATGCGCAGGCTGGCCAGTTCAAAGGCGCGCTCCGATAGAGCGCTCATCGCAGTGTTGTAGACAACGCCAAAGGCAATGACTGCGGCGCAGGCCAGCAGGATCAAACTGGTGGTCACGATTACCGCGGCGCTCTGTTCGCGAAAAATGCTCAGGCCCTGGCTGCGTGTCACTGCGGCGCTGACCCGCGGCATCTTACGCAGGCCGGCAAAGAGTTCGGCGCTGTAGGCTGGATCATAGAGCAGCCCGGCGCTGGTAATACGCCGTCCTTCGCCTGCCAGTCGGTTTGCCTCCTCCAGCGAAAGCAGGACACTGCGGCCCATAAATTCATCGACCAGCCCTTCAATACGCATCTGGCTCACACGTCGCTCGCCTTCCAGCGTTTCCACTTCAATGCGATCTCCGGCGCGCGCGCCCAGATCTTCTGCCAGCATTCGATTCAACAACATGCCGCCGGGAGGAGTACGCGGACTGCGCAGGCGTCGATTCAGAACGCGCCGCAATCGCTGGTCATCAGGTGCGCCGGTTATCGCCGCGTCCTCATGGCGCGGTCCAAAACGCAGGCGAACTGGCAGATCCCGGTAGCCTTCCGCATAGATCACGCCTGGCATGTGTTGCAGTTCTAGCAGCGCGCTCTCGGATACCGGCGCGGTGAAGACGACGGTTGCTTCCTCGCGATGCAGCAGATAGTACTGAACATGGACGATGTAGTCAATTGCATCCTGCCAGAACATTCCGACGACCACTACCGCCGATGCAAAGCCAATGCCTACGACGGCCAGCAGCGTCCGCAGCGGTCGCAATGTCAGTGCGCGCAGTAGCATGCGCGATCGCATTCCCGGGAATACTTTACTGAATCCAAGTTGTTCGGCAAGGCTGCGCTGGAAGGACGCCGGCTCCGGCGGGCGCATTGCCTGCGCCGGCGGCAAACGAGCGGCCTGCCGAAAAGCGCCGGCTGCGCCGCCCACGGCGGACACAATACTGATCAGGGCGCCAAGCGCGGGCAGATGGACGCCAAACTCGAAGCGCAGATCCGGAAAACGAAAAAAATCGCGATAGAGATCGACCCAGAGGGCGCCCAGGTAGTAGCCCGGCACGGCGCCAGCAATGCCGCCGGCGCCGGCAATCAACACGGCGATCAACACGTAATGGCGAGCGATGCTACGGTTGTCGTATCCAAGGGCCTTCAGTGTCGCCACCTGGTCGCGTTGTCGGGCGACCAGGCGATGCATGACGACGTTCAGCAGAAACGCGGTAACGCCCAGAAAGATAGCGGGCAATACGATCGCCATGGAGCGCAGCTGGTCCAGTTCATTGGCGACGAAGATGTCAGATGGTATTTCCTTACGCAGTCGCGCGCCATGGCCGCCTGCGGATTTCAACAATTCGTCGATTCTGGCCAGCGCCAGGCGGGGCGAAGCTCCTGGCCGCAGTGCAATAGCCAGGCTGTTGAAGGACCCCTGCATATCCCAGGCCGCTTCCAGCGTGCGACGCGAAACCCAGAGGATCGCATAATTCTGATCATCGGGCAGGCCTGCGCCGGGGCGGATGGCAGTCACATATTCGGCGCTCAAGGCTACGCCAGTAATGCGAAAGTTGCGTCGTTTGCCATTGAGCAACACCGCAATGCGGGCGCCAGGTCGCAGCGCGTTTTTCAATGCAAAGGCCTCGCTGACCAGCGCCTCGTCGGCGTCCTCCGGCCGCGGCAGGCGACCGCTGCGCAGGATTGGTCGATTCAAGCCGATTTCACCCTCGTAGGGCAAAGAAATCAAATTGGCGGCGGCTGGAAATCTTCCTCCCGGCATGTCCAGCGTGGCAAAGTAAACAAGGCGCGACTCGGCCAGCTGAACATCGGCAAGGGCGCGCAGCCGTTCGAGGGTCGACTCGGGCGCCCGCTGAACATCGGCAAAGATATCTGCGATGCGCGCCTGTCGATAGAAGCGATCGCGCGCCGAGCGCAGGCTCTGGTAGGCGCTGAGCGAAGAAGTCAGGACGATAACGCCGGCGGCGGCGACGGCGCCAATGCTGAAAGCCTGCCAGCGCAATAGGCGCAGGTCTCGCAATGCCTTTCGATCGATCGAGCGCATGCCTGACTACCAGCTGATCTCATCGGGTAGTCGTCGGCGGGTATTGTGCGTCGCGGCGACTATGCGTCCGTCGGCCATACGCAGCGTACGATCGCCAAGTTCGGCCATGGCTGCATTGTGAGTGATTACAACGCAAATGGCGCCAAGACTTTCGTTTACCCGCCCGATTGCCTGCAATACCAGACGTCCAGTTGCGTGATCGAGCGCGCCAGTTGGCTCATCGCAAAATAGAACCTCGGGTTGTTTGGCAATAGCACGAGCAATCGCCACGCGCTGCTGCTCGCCGCCGGAAAGTTGCGAGGGGAAATGATCGGCGCGATCGGCCAGGCCGACCAGCGCCAGCGCCTCGCTTGCCGCCAAGGGTCGAGCTGCAATCTCCGTAACCAGTTCCACATTTTCACGAGCCGTCAAACTGGGGATCAGATTGTAGAATTGAAAAACAAAACCGACATGTTCGCGACGATAGCGCGTTAACTCTTCGTCGTTGGCAGCGGTCAGCAGCCGGTTGCGAAATTCAATCTGACCCGCGCTGGCCGTATCGAGACCGCCCAGCAGGTTGAGAAGCGTCGATTTGCCGCTGCCCGAAGGCCCAAGCAACGTCACGTATTCTCCCGCAAAGATTTCGAGATCAACGGACCGCAGGGCGACAGTCTCGACCTCGCCGCTGCGATAGACTCGACTGAGGCCCTGCGCACGCAGTACGCACTCCGCCGGCCGCGAGACGGCAGCCGACTTGCGCCGGCCGCCCATCAGCCGAATGCCGATGCAAGTGATTCGATCTTAAATCTCGGACCGCCATCCAGGCTCGCGCTTTCGCCGACCTTTTTTCCCAGCAAGGCCTGGGCCAGAGGGGAGGCGTAAGAAATGATGTTTTGCTCCGTATCGGCGTCCCAGGGGCCAAGAATGCGGTAGCTGATGCGGCTGCCATCGGCCTGACTGAGTTCGACCAGCGAACCAATGGCTGCAACATCGCGGCGAACCTTCTTTGGCTCGATGATTTCGGCTCGCTTAACTTCTTCGCTGACCTGTTGAATTTCGGCCTGCAACGTACTCTGACGTTCCATAGCCGCCTTGTATTCGGCATTCTCCCGCAAGTCGCCCTTTTCCATCGCTTCGCCGATGTCGCGCGAATTGGCCGGCATCACAACATTGATCAAGTGATCGAGATGCTCGCGGCGCTTCTGCAGCGCCCCCGCCGAAACCAGAATGACGCCCTCCGGCGGAAGGAGCGACTCTACCGACTCGCTATCCTCTTCGGCGTCGGCCGTCGTTGCGCTATCGGCGCTGAAATCGGGCCGCATCTCGCTGAGATACTGCAGGAAGTTTTCCTTGTGGGCGTCAGCGACGTAGGGTACCTCGCGAAACAGAGCATACATGCGACGCAGGCGATCGACAGCGGCGGCCAGCACCAATTCGCCCAAACTATCGTTTTTCTTCAGGTTTTCAACGGTGATATTGCCGGTCCCCAGGATGGTTTCTATGGCGGTGTTCTTCAGCCGCGTTCCTTTCTTTTCAATGCTGTTCAGCGGCTTCAGCAGACGAAACACCATCAACAGCGTGTCCTCGCGCGTCGCCTCGACCCAGGAGTAGTTCCACTGTCCGGTCAAAATGCCCTTGGCCGCCCAGAGGAAAGTTTCGGGATGCTCGCGATAGCGAGTCAAGGTCTTGTGCAGGAAGGACTTGAGCGTGGCCTCCTGGCTGGTACGATTGAGTTCGTTGAGAACGTGGCGGTTGACTTTGATGGGCACTTCGAAAAGGATTTCCTCAAGAATCTCGGCATAGTCGGGGCGATTGCGCGCGATCCAGTTTACGATCTCGCGCTTCATGTCCACGGCGGTGGTTTCCGCGCACCACTTGATCAGATCCTTTGGCTTTGCTTTCTGAATCAATTCGCGCACCTGGTCGCGCTTCAAACGGCGATCGGCAATCTCCTCGCCCATGGCCTGCTGGGCAAGCTCCAGAAAAAGGAAACTGTGCAGCTGCTTGAGCGCGTCCCGCGAGGTTTCGCTTTCGCGATAGAACTGCACGCAGGTCTGAGCAGCGTCCTCGGTTTGATCGCTCTTCAGCGACTCCAGCGCCAGGTCGAGCTTCTGATTCCAGTCGGAGGCCGCCTGAAAACGCATCGATAGCTCTTCGGATGGAGAGACCTCGTTTTCGCGCAGTACGATCTCGTCCTTCTTTTTGAGGTTGAAGCCAAAACGCGGATGATCCTTGATTACTGTGCGCGCTCGCGTCCACCATTTAGACCACTCCGCAATGGAAAGGAAACGCGGCGTCAGCTCCGACTTGATTTCAGCGAGGGTCATTCGGCTGCCAAAGGACGAAAGCAGCATCTCGAAGAACATCGGCAGGTCGGTCTTGAAAAGCTCCTCCATGTCTGCCGGGGCTTCATACATGCGCACCCAGAAGTGGTTGGAAGTAATCGGTTGCAGGCTGGAAATCGCCATCTGGATCGACATGCGCTGTCCCGGATTGTCGCGGAAGTCGACGATCACCTGATCTTTGTCGATTTCTGCAATCTTTCCTACGCCGCGCGTGCGATGGTAGACGTAGTTGCCCTTATCGAAGACAATATTGCGTTCAAAGCTGGCGATGCACGGACCAACCGGCTTTTTGTGGTTGGTCAAGTCGGACATTTTCAGGAACTCGGCAAGCAGCGAGTGGTTTTCATAGAGCGAACGGTAAGCGCGCACCAGATCGCCGCGGGCGCGCGTTGAATCCGGTTGGTACTCCAGGATTTTCTTGAGAACGCTGATGACCGCCGGCCAGTTCTCCTCGGCGCGATGCGGCTCTACAAGATTGACCAGGTAGGCGGCGGCGCGGGTTTTTTCGCGGTTGCCAACCAAGATCCGCTCAATGCGTTCAAAGAAAGCCAGATCTTTGTAGTCGTGCTGGACAACCAGGTTCCAGATTTCCTCGAGATTGCGATAATCCTTGAGGCGAGCATAGGATTCAGCCGCCTGCTTCAGCGAACTGATGGCCCGAGGCGCATCCTCATCCAGAATGGAAAGGGCGAATTTTTTGACTACATCGGGATTCTTGCGATCGATCTGCGCCAGACGTTCCAGAAAGGGGCGCAGCTCTTTTTTTCCTTTGAGCCGCTCGGTGGCGTCTACCTTGGCGCGCAATGCCGTGCGATTGTTTTCATCCGTTTCCAGGATGCGGTCCGCAATGTGATCGACAATGGTCCATTTAGCATTGCGCGAGTAGTGATCCAGCAGGCTCTTCAGGCGGCCTTCGATGTCAACGCCCTCCTGCCGAAAGGAGGCCAGTCCCAGAACGTAGCGCGATACCAACGAGGTTCCGCTTTCCTTCAGGTTCTCCTCCAGGAGTCCTACTATTTCTGCCCTGTTGGCTGCGGCGCCAAGCTCCTGCGCGATATCGTCGAGATTCTTGAACTTACTCAACTGAACCAGATTCAAATCTTTGACAAGCTTCTCTTCATTGATCTGCGCCACGACTTTCTGGTAGAGCGGATCACGTACTTCAGTTTCGACTGTTTGCGACATGGTCTGGCCTCGGGTTGCGCGAGGCCTGCGCCTCCCGCACATATCGTTGATGCATGCCTTGCGGCCGCAGTTGTCCGTCCCTGAAAAATCCGAAAATCGCCGGACAAGCCTTGAGCCGGCCGGACCTCGCGCCATTTTGACGCGGCCGACGCTGGCGCTAACAGCTTAGCCTAATTTTCAACAGAGACTGGCGTAGCCAGCCCTCAAAGAGCGGACATATACCAGGATCGGCAAAAGTGGGCCAGGGGTCAAACGCTTTGGCTGACTGCAGCCGGGACTCAAAATACTGATCAAGTGTTTAGATATTTTGCCGCGCAGTTTGCTGGCGGGACCTTCATCTGCGACTTGCTTGCCGCGACCTGCCGCTTTGACAGTCTGACCATTCGATCGTCCGTAGCATCAGCAAGACTCATGAGCCAGAAATTTCCAGAATGGTCAAGCAAAGAGAAGGCAAAGGATCGCGAAGAGCGCCTGCTGCAGTTCTGGAAGAAGAAAAGGGTCTTTGAGCGCGGCGCACGCCAGAATGCCAGCGGGCCTTCTTTCGTTTTCTTCGAAGGTCCGCCCACAGCCAACGGTCGGCCCGGAATCCACCACGTCCTCAGTCGCGTCTACAAGGACATCTACATTCGATTTCACATGCAGCAGGGCTTTCATGTGCCGCGACGAGCCGGCTGGGACTGCCACGGGCTTCCCGTCGAACGCGAAGTGGAAAAGGAACTGGGCATCCAGGCCAAGAGCGAAATCGAAGAGAAGTACGGCATTTCAAAGTTCAACGATCTTTGCCGCCAGAGCGTGCTGCGCTATGTGGAGGCCTGGGACCGCTTCACCGAGCGCATGGCCTTCTGGGTCGATTTGAAGAAGCCCTACTTCACAATGGACAATTCGTTCATGGAGAGCGTTTGGTCGCTGCTCAAAGGAATCTGGGAGCGCGGCTTGATTTACCAGAGCTTTCGCGTCACGCCTATCGATCCGGTGATGGGCGCAACGATGTCGGATGCCGAGGTCGACCTGGGCTACCGCGAAACAGAGGACCCATCTCTGACTGTTCGCTTTGCGCTGGCCGGCGATGAGTTTGGAGAGAATGTCAGTCTGCTGGTCTGGACTACGACGCCCTGGACGCTGCCATCTAACGTTGCGCTGGCCGTGGCCCCCGACGCAGTCTATTTGTTGGCCGAACGCGACGCCGGCGAGGGGCGGCGCGAGCGCTTGATTTTTGCAGAGGCTTTGCAGAATTCACTTTTTGCCGACCAAGACTTGCAAACTGTTAAGAAGATGCAGGGCCGCGAACTGGAGGGCCTGCGCTACCGCCAGCTGCTGCCGCACATTCCCGCTGATCCAGCCTGGAACGCCTTTCGCGTGATCTGCGCCGATTTTGTTACGCTGGATACCGGAACCGGCATTGTCCATCTGGCGCCGGCCTATGGGGCGGATGACCTTGCCGCCGGACAGGCGCACGGATTGCCTGTCGTTCACGGAGTTGGGTTGGATGGAAAATTTCTGCCGGGCACGCCGCATGCCGGCCTTTTTTTCAAGGACGCCGATCCGCTCATTGTTCGCGAGCTGAAGCAGGCCGGCCTTGTTTTCAAATCGGAGCGCTACAAGCACAACTATCCTTTTGGCTACCGCACCGGCGCTCCGTTGATCTACTTTGCAAAGAACGCCTGGTACATTCGCACCACAGAGATTCGCGAACAGATGATAGCCAACAACCAGCAAATCCGCTGGGTGCCCGATCACGTCCAGAACGGGCGCTTTGGCAACTGGTTGGCGGCCAATCGCGACTGGGCGCTGTCGCGCGAACGCTACTGGGGAACGCCGTTGCCCATCTGGACGGACGGCGAGGGCGAATATCGCGTCATCGGATCGGTCAAAGAACTGGAAAAGCTATGCGGCCGCAAGCTGGGCCAGCTGGATCTGCATCGACCGCACATTGATGAGATTACTTTTGTGGATCCAGAGAGCGGCCGCACCATGCGGCGCGTTGCGGAAGTCATTGATTGCTGGTTTGATTCAGGCGCCATGCCCTATGCACAATGGGGCTGGCCAGCGCGCGGCAAGTCCGACTTTGCGCGCTACTTCCCGGCGGACTTCATCTGCGAGGCCGTGGACCAGACCCGCGGCTGGTTTTATACGCTGCTGGCCATTTCCACCATGGCCTCCGATTGCGCTTCCTATCGCAATGTCGTCTGTCTGGGGCATGTACTCGACGAAAAGGGCGAGAAGATGTCCAAGAGCAGGGGCAATGTCGTCGATCCCTGGAAGGTTTTTGAAATCCATGGCGCCGATGCCATTCGCTGGTACTTTTTGACGCAGGCGCCGCCCGGCAATGCGCGGCGTGTTGGACAGCCCGGCGATAAGAACGACCCGGTGGCTGTCGTCCACGGTCTGTTCAATATGCTGGCCAACAGCGTATCCTTTTTTTCGCTCTATGCGAATGTTGACGGCGTGCAGCTGGATAGCGACTGGCAGCATGCGCCAATCGCTGGCGCGCTGCCTGCGGCGCAACGTCCGCCAGCCGATCGCTGGATTCTTTCGGCGCGCAGTGGGCTGATCGAGCAAGTCACTTCAAATTTAAAGGATTACGATTGTCTGGCGGCGGGCAAAGCCATCGAGGAATTTGCTGACAGTCTCTCCAACTGGTACATTCGGCGCAACCGACGCCGCTTCTGGAAAGGCGCGCTGGACGCCGACAAATTGGCCGCCTATGATACGCTGCATCTGTGCTTGACCGCGGTAGCGCAACTGCTTGCGCCCTTTGCGCCCTTTTTTGCCGAGGAAATGTACCAGCAGCTGGTATGTGCGCCGCTGAAGAATCGCAAGGGCGTAGAATTTGCGGATAGCGTGCATCTGGCGGGCTGGCCGCAGGGCGATGCCAAAAGCTATTATGACGCCGCGGCCTTGCGTGAAGGGGAGCTGGTTAAATTGGCCGCCTTTCTGGGTCGCGCGGCGCGCGCCGATTCGGGCGTCAAGGTGCGTCAGCCGCTTTCGCGTCTGCTGGTCCATGTCGAGCGCGCCGAGGACCGACAGGCGCTGGAGAATAATGCCGATACGCTGCTCGATGAACTGAATGTGAAGAGCCTGGAATTTCTGGATGGCGCCGCCGGCATCCTGGAATACCGCATCAAGCCCAATCTGCCGCGCATCGGCCGCAGTCTGGGGGCGCGCGTCAAGGAAGTGCAGCAATTTATTCTGGCGGCGGATGCTCGCCAACTGGCGGCGCGCATCAAGCGCGGCGAAAACATTTCGATTGGCGAGGCGCCGCCGATTGTACTGGCCGGCGAGGATTTCTTGCTGGAGTCGATTTCAGCAGAGGGCGTCAGCGGCGCCGAATCCGGCGGTCTGCTGGTGGCGCTGGACACGCGCCTGAATGAGGCGCTGATTCAGGAGGGAATGGTGCGCGAGTTGGTGCGCAACATTCAAGAATTGCGTAAAGGAAGCGGACTGGAGGTAACCGATCGAATTCGTCTGCAGATCGAGGCCAGCGAGCGTTTGCAGGCAGCCGCGGCGCAGCACCGGAGCTATATCGATTCGGAAACCCTGGCGGAGCAAGGGAGCGGGGCAGGCGAGGCGCTAGGACAGAGTACGATGAAGCTGGAAGGGGAGGAAGCCCGCATCCGACTGTGGAAGCTTTGAGTGCATTGAAGAAAAAGGGATTGTCGCGCCGAGCAGTTTGACGAAGCCTTCTGTCATGGCCCGCTTCAAGCCCGTAAAAAAGACCACATTTCTGGAGGCGGTGGCTGCCGCCATCGACCATGAAAAGCGCGTCTTCGAATTTTATCTGCGTAATGCGGAGTCAATGCCCGAAGGGCGCATCAAGCAGTTGTTTTACCAGTTGGCCGAAGAAGTCGAAGACCACATTGACCTGATCAAAGAAATCTACAGCCAGGTGCAGGGCGGCGAAGCGCTGCCCAATTTGAAGATGCTCTCCAGCGTGCAGAAATTTCACTCCACCTCGTTGAACATTCTGATGAAGCGGCTCGATCGCAATACTCAAAGCGATGCTGGCGGCGACGAGCTGGAAGCGGTCAGCATGGCTACGCGGCAGCATGAAGACGCGGCGGACTTTTACCGCAAGATTACTGATAAGTTCGAGGATCCCAGCATTCGCATGCTCTTCCAGCGTCTGGCCAACTTCCAGGACGAGAATCGCATGTTGCTGGAATCTTATGCTGCGTACATGACGCAGGGCACGCCCTACAGTCAGCCGGGCGCCTACTGGGAAGAGGAGCACCTGTAGGGCGATCGATCGTTTGCTTGTATACTTGATCTAATCTGATCCTAATTCCGTAGAGTAAAGAATGCCAGAGCTTCGCGCCTTTCGCGCCCTTCGTCCGCAACCTGAATATGCCGATCAAATCGTCAGCGTTCCCTACGACGTAGTCGACCGCGAGGAAGCCCGCGCCATGGCCAAGGGCGCGCCCTGGCGCTTTTTGCGCATCACGCGTTCCGACCTAGAATTTCCGGATTCCGTAGATGCCTACAGCGACCAGGTCTACGCCCGGGCCGTGGAAAATCTGGAGAAATTCCAGCAAGCCGGCAAGTTACTGCGCGAAACAAGCGACCATGTCTATATCTATCGATTGAATCAGGGTTCGCGCCAGCAAACCGGGCTGGTGGCGCTCTCCTCCATTGAAGACTACAGGAGCGACCGCATCAAGAAACACGAGCTGACGCGCGCCGAAAAGGAGCGCGACCGTACTGTCCACATCGATCGTACCGGCGCCAATACTGGTCCGGTCTTTTTGCTCTACAACAACAGCCAGGCGCCGCGACTGGCGCAATTGATGGACGCTCATGCCGATACTACGCAGCCGCTCTATGATGTAAGTTTTGATGATGGAGTGCGCCATCGCATATGGCCAGTAGGCCCTGGCGCCGAGCAAAGCGAATTGCTTGCATTGTACCATTCACTTCCGGCCGCCTACATTGCCGATGGTCATCACCGTGCAGCATCAGCGGTTTCTGTGGGCGGCGCGCGGCGCAAGAGCGCAGCTCAGGTCAGCGGGAAGGAGCTCTTCAATTATTTTTTGACGGTAAGCTTTCCCGACGACCAATTGAGCATCCTCCCCTACAATCGGGCTGTCGTCGATCTGAATGGCCACAGTGGCGAACGTCTTCTGCAACTGGCAGCAGAGAGATTTGAAGTCCTGCCGGCAACTGCCGCGCCCCCCGCAGCCAATGAGTGCCGTATGCTGCTGGAAGGCCAATGGCGCACGCTCCGCGCCCGAGCCGGCAGCTATGACGATAATGATCCTATTGCATCGCTTATGGTAAGCATACTCCAGGCAAATTTGCTGGGACCCGTCCTGGGCATCGAGGATCCGCGCACCTCCGATCGTATTTCCTTTATCGGCGGCATCCGCGGCGAGGCGGAACTGGAGCGTCTGCTTGCTTCCGGCAAATTCCAGCTGGCCTTTTCCATGCCGCCGGTCAGCACGGCGCAACTGATCGCCGTCTCTGATGCCGGAAAGATTATGCCGCCCAAGTCGACCTGGTTTGAACCCAAGCTACGCTCAGGCTTCCTGGTTCACTTGATTGACGCTTGAATCATAGCGGCCGCCGGCGCTGCAATTGTGAGCGAAGCGCCGCCGGTCGGCGTCCGGAATAGTAATTTGCATGGCAAGCTACGATTTTGCCGATACAAGAGATTGCCGCCCGCTCTGAATGTCACCCGGCGGAACAGGCATTGTTGCCATCGAGTCGCTTTCCGCTAACGAGATTCTGGCGATAGGATATTCGCCAGCAATCCCCTTGAGCCGCGCCAGATATTTGACAGCGTTCAGTCCCGACTGCTTCAGCAGCGGCTGTAAAGCAGGCTCCTCTGCCAGACTGCGCGAGAGTATCAAATCGCCGCCCCGCGAAAGTCCCTGCAGACGCGCCGCCAGATTTACAGTACGGCCAAAGTAGTCCAGACGCTCGTTGGAATTGACGGCAATTGCCGGGCCGCGGTGCAAGCCGGTCTTGAGAACGAGTTCAGTACGCTCGCGAAGTTGTTCATGCATTTCCTGGACAGCGCGCAGCGCGTCGTTGCTGCGTTTGAATACGGCCATGATCGCATCGCCGACAGTCTTTACCACAGCGCCGCGATGTTCCGCCACGCAGCGGCTCAGAATATCAAAATGCTCCTGGACACGAGAATAGGCGCGCGCGTCCCCCAGTTGTTCGTAGAGATTGGTGGAGCCGCGCAAGTCCGTAAACAAAAAGACCAGATTGCGGATGGCATAGGAGCGCTTTGGATGGATCAACTCGGTGGAGAAGTGCTCGTGGAAGTGCCGATTCAGGGCAACATCCATGGCTCGCACCCAGGGCCTTGGTTTGCCATGGACCAGCTCGGCCTTTTTGGCGTTGCGATCTTGATTGCGGATAGTCAGACGGACTGGACCTGGGCGAATAGAGCGAATGCTGCTGGCAAGGCTGCTCTGACATCCAGCAGCGTTGATTGTCACTTCGATCTCGCGTTCCTCTGAAGTGCTTTCGCCATGACCGGCGCACAGCGCCAGCGGGGCCTGGGCGCTATCGTAGAAAAATGCATAAGGCCCGTGATCCAATTTGAGCTGCACTGTCTTTACTGCGCCGGCCGGCAGTTCCAGAGCGAGGCGCTTACCAGGAGCAAACCAGGCAAGAATCGAGTCGCCAAGCTCCGGCTGCGGCTCGCGTCGAATATCATGACTCACATTAAATTTCAATTCTATGGTTTCGTCAAATTCTCCAGGCAGATCAATGCGACAGATATTGCAGAATGCATTCTGTTCCAGCTCCTGTAGATGTTGAGCTCTGGTCTCGCCGACGCCACAAGCCGGACAGCGAAAATTCCATTCCAATTCGAACAGTCCGATCAGCACGCCAAGCAAGAAGGCATCGAGCATTTCGTCTTGTGAAAGCGAAAGGTCCTCGGCCAAACGATACGGAGATATCGCATACATTCTGGCAGCAGGCGCTTCCTCAATAAAGTTCCGCAAGGCTCTGCCGGTCTTTGGGTCCGCGCCGGATGCCAGCAGTTCCTCAATTCTTCTATCCAGTAACGCAAGATCGGTCATTACCTGGCTCCTTCCATTTCAAGCGTCCAGGCAATTGCCTGCAAAGCATGCCGCAAGGGCGCCGGGCTATTTTGAACGCGCGCCAGAGCATAGCCGCCCTGCAGCAGTAAGACTGTTCGCGTCGCCAGCTCCTGATCTTCGTTGACCAGGGCCGAAAGTCGCCGCTGGTAGCGTTGCAGTATTTCAGAAACTCGCTGACGTAGCGCCTCGCTGACCGCCGCCGATTCCACGCCGGTACTCACAAAGGGACAGCCCGGGATGTGACCGTGACGTTTCACGTGCCGAAGCTGTCGGCGAAGGCAGTCGCGCAGGTAGGGCAGCAATCCGGCCCCTGCAGGGCCCTTCAGCCGCAGGAAGCGTTGGATCGCCGCAGCCTCATCGTCCCAGAATGATTCCAGCACCGCCAATCCGAGTTCTTCCTTCGAAGAAAAGAAATAGTAAAACGAGCCCCGACGGATTCCGGCCTGCTGGCAGAGCTCCTCCACGCCTACCGGACCGAAGCAATGAGTCCAGAAGGCGGCGCGCGCCGCTGTCAGCAGCTTCTCGCGGGCCTGGCTGCGACGCGGCATGTTCGAAAAGAAGACATTCTTTACCGAACGGTCAACTATAAAATCGACCTGACTGAAGAGTCCCGGGCCAGGCGGGCGGCGGTCGGGGCGAATGCTACAGAGGTTCGCTCATCGCCATGGCGGCGATTTGCTCGCCGATGGCCAGGGAGGCGGTGGCGGCCGGCGAAGGAGCATTGATTACGTGCACTGCGCGTCGTCCGCGCAGGACGACAAAGTCATCAAGCAATTTGCCGTTGCGGTCGCAGGCCTGGGCGCGCACGCCGCTGCCGCCAGGCAAGAGATCGCTTTCTTTCAAGTCAGGAGTAAGAACCTGCAAGGCCCGCGTAAAGGCCGCCTTCGACAGCGAACGATGGATCTCGCCAAGGCCCATTCGCCAGTGGCGGGCGGCCAGTCGACGCAGTCCCGGAAAGAGCAGCGCTGCCAGAGTCTCCGTCGTATCAAAACTCTTCCAGTTGTAGGCCTCGCGGCCAAGGGCAAAAACTGCGTTGGGTCCGGCTTCTATGCTGCCGTCTATGCGACGCGTGTAGTGTACGCCCAGAAAGGGAAAGGCTGGATCGGGAAGCGGATAGATCAAATCCCGAACCAGGGAGCGCGCTGCAGGCGCCAGCTGATAGTATTCGCCGCGAAAAGGAAGTATCGCCGTCTCCACCTTTTCTCCACACAGCGCTGCGACGCGATCCGAATACAATCCGGCACAGTTGATCAAGGCGCCGCTTTCTACTTCAAAGCCATCGCCGCACAATTTCCAATGTGGCCCTTGCAGTCGGGCCTCGTGCAACTTGCAGTTTGCCAGGAATTCGCCGCCGCGGCCTTCGATTCGCCGACGCAGGGCCTGCGCCATGCCGGGAAAATCGACGATGCCCGTTTCGGGAACAAACAATGCGCCTGCTGCGCGAAGGCCTGGCTCGCGCCGTTTGATCTCCGCCGCCTTCAGCAAACGCAGCCCGCGCAGTCCATTCTGGATTCCGCGCCGGCGCAGCTCCTCGAGGCGCGGCAGTTCGCCCTCGCTGCTGGCGACGACCTGTTTGCCACAAAGTTCAAAGCGCACGCCTTCTTTACGACAGAATTGTAGCAAGCGACGACGACCGTCCACGCAGAGTCGCGCTTTGGCGCTGCCAGGTTTGTAGTACAGACCGCTGTGGATCACGCCGCTGTTGTGTCCGCTCTGGTGGGCAGCGACTCCGCTCTCCTTTTCTAAGACTACGATGTGCGGCTGTTTGCGTCCCTTGCTTGACTGTTGCAAGGCATAGGCGGTTGCCAGTCCAACCAGGCCGCCGCCAATAATTGTCATGTCTGCTTTGCGATGCTGCACCATGTCAGATCTCTATGGCAATGCCCGGCGAAAATCCGGATTCCATCAACGATCGAAGATTTCGCCGGGCGTCCAGACGCGCCCTGGCGCGCCGCTTTGCTCCAGCAGGCGCTGAAAGTAGAGTCCGGGTTCGGAGGGTAAATCGTCGCCAAGGGCAAAGGCGCCCCAGTGGACGGGCAGAATATAGCGCCCGCCCAGGATCCTGTTAGCGGTCAGCGCCTCCTCGGGGTCAATATGCGCGTAGCGCATGAACCAGCGCGGCTTGAAGGCCCCGATTGGCATCAGTGTCAGATCGAAGCCCTGTGGAAATCGATCGCTGATCTGTACAAAGTGATCCGCAAAGGCCGTGTCGCCAGCAAAATAGACCTTCCGATTGTCAATTTCCACTACGTATCCGCCCCAGTGGTACTGCATCATATCGTTCAAGCCCATGCGGCTCCAGTGAAAGGCCGGAACAAAAGTGATGCGTTGACCACGCAGCTCTTCGCTTTGCCACCAATCAACAATGTGTACATTTGCCAGACCCTGCTGGCGAGCCTGGGCGCCCAGGCCGGAGGGCATGTAGATCTGCACGCCGGGGCTGTGCGCCTGCAGCCTTCGCAGCGCGTCGTAGTCCAGATGATCGCGATGCGCGTGACTGATCAGAATGGCGTGAATCTCGGGGAATTCTTCGGGCTGCAACGGCAGCGCCGTGTAACGCCGCATCCAGAACATCGGCGATCCAAAAATGGGATCCGTAATTAGATGAAACCGTTTACCGTTGTGCTGACTGGCAATCCAGACCGTAGCGTGCCCTATCCATACCACACGCAGCTGGCCCTCGTTGGCCAGTAAGTCTTCCCTTCGCCGCGGGGTCACCGCGGGAATGGCCTCCAGATCGCCGTCCGCTGCCGGCGGATCGGCATCGCCAAAAATCTTCCAGCGTAACACGGATAGAAAGCCCTTCTCTTCCAGTGCGCGATCATCGCTGAGATTGTGGTAGCGGCCATCGCGAAACCAGGGCGATTGTTCGCGTTCCGGATCCAGCGTATAGCAGCTTGCCAGCAATAGCGCAACCACTGCTACGCCTATGAGGCGCAGAGATCGCGGCGGACAAACAGCTTTGCTGCAGCAAATGACCTCAGCCATCGGATACTCCGCTGGTGTGCTCAGCTAGACTCTCCAGCGGCGACTGTGGGCGGCTTTCCTTTTCGGTCTCCTCGTGATCGGCGGCCGGCGCCAGCGCGCCGCGGTCTGGATTGGTCAGCGGCTGGAATACTGTGCGGCGTCGATTGGCGATGGCCCTCTCCAGCTCGGCAAATTCCTTAATTGCGGTTTCGCGGAAGTGACGCTGCGAGGAAAATCGCGCCTCGTTGGCCCCGGGCCGCAAGCGCTCATAGCTGCCATCCGTAAGTATGCGACGACGATTGTGGTTGTCGCGGGCAATTGCATCCAGTACGCCGCGCAGGCTTGCTACATGATCCGCATCTTCCACCGGGAACAGGATCTCTACCCGGCGATTTAAATTGCGGGGCATCCAGTCGGCGCTGGACAAAAAGACGCGCGGCTGTCCGCCGTTCTCAAAATAGAAGATGCGGCTGTGCTCCAAAAAGCGGCCAACTACAGAATAGACCTCGATATTGTCGCTGACGCCCTTGATTCCGGGACGCAGGCAGCAGATGCCGCGGACCACCAATTCAATTGGCACGCCGGCTCGCGAGGCGCGGTACAGCGCAAGGATCATGTCCGAATCTACCAGCGAATTCATTTTCAGACGTATTCGCGCCGGCTTGCCCGCTTCGGCGTTAGCGATCTCGCGCTGCACCAGTCGTAGCAAGGTCTCGCGCAGGTTGATGGGCGCTGCCGCAAGCTTTCGAAAGCGCGCCGGCGTAGAGTAACCGGTCAGACTGTGGAATAAATCGGTAACGTCGTCATTGATGGCGCTGTCGCAGGTAAATAGCGAGATATCGGTGTACATCCGCGCTGTTATCGGGTTGTAATTGCCGGTAGAAAGATGGCAGTAGGCCTTTACGCCGTCCGCCTCGCGTCGCACAATCTGTAGCATCTTGCCGTGGATTTTCAGTCCCACCAGACCATAGACCACGTGCACGCCGTGCTTTTCCATTTCGCGCGCCCAGTTGATATTGCGTTCCTCATCAAAGCGCGCTTTCAGCTCTACCAGCGCCGTGACCTGCTTGCCGTTTTCAGCAGCTTGAATCAGGGCGCGAACAATCGGGCTGTCGGTCCCGGTACGATACAGAGTTTGCTTGATGGCCAGGGTCTTGGCATCGCGCGCCGCATAGTTTACCAGGTCGACCACCGGCTGAAATGATTGGAAGGGGTGATGCAGCAGCAGGTCTTTCTTGCGGATTTGGGCAAAAAGCTTCTCGGGCTTATAATCGGCGATGGGATTATGAGCTATGAAGGGACGATCGCGCAATTCCGGGTTTTCGGCCGGCGTATTGTAGAGCTGCCAGAGATCTTGCAAATTCAACGGGCCAGGTCGTTCATAGATCTCATAGGGCTCCAAATCCAGCCGTTCGCGCAAAAACTCGCGAATGTTTTCCGGCATTCCTTCGCGACAGGTGAGTCGAACCGCTTCGCCCCAGCGACGATTCTTGAGTTCTTCCTCTATTGTCGAGAGCAGGTTGTCCGACGCCACTTCATCGATGGAGAGATCGTTGTTGCGAATGATGGTAAAGCCATGAAAACTGCGCACCGCAGTGCCGCTGAACAGTTCGGCGGCGTGCATCTTGATCACTTCTTCCAGTGCAATGTAGCGCCGCGGGCCGTGGGCTTTGCTGCGCGCCGGCAGTTCCAGGAAGCGCGGCAAAACATTTGGAACTTCCACGATAGCGTAGGAGTCTTGATTCTTAACCGGGGCGTTCTTTCGCCGCAGAGTAACCGCCAGATTCAAGCGGCCGTTTACAATGTGCGGAAACGGATGCGCCGGGTCAATGGCCAGAGGCGTCAGAATGCGAAAGACCTCGCGGTGAAAATAGTCGGCGGCATAGCTGCGTTCGTGGGGTACAAGGTCGCGGTAGGAATCGATCAGATCCAGGCCATGTTCGCGCAGTCCGGCCAGCACCTCGCGCAGCTGACGCGACATGGTTTGCTCTGCCTGGTGCGAGATTCGTGAAATCTCCTGCAGCGTTGCCAGAGGGGTGCGGCCGTCGTCCTGAATTTCGGGAATGGCTGAGGCCAGCACCTGCTTGAGGCCAGCAGCTCGAATCATGAAAAATTCAAAGAGATTTGCTTCAAAGATTGCCAGAAACTTCAAGCGTTCCAGCAGCGGGTTGTCTTTGCGACCGGCCTCTTCCAGCACGCGGTTGTTGAACTGCAGCCAGGAAATTTCGCGGTTAATAAAGAGTTCATGGTTGCTGCGGCTGAGAAGCGGAGCGCCGGGCTCAGCGCGTCTCGACTGGCGGCGCGCGGCCTTCTCGGCGGCATGTTTCGGATTCGTCGATTGGGCCAGCGGTCGCCTCCAGCGGCAGTTGCCGCTCCCCACTAGTAACGGCCGGGGCAGGCAAGACGGACAATTACAAATTGGGCGAGGGGGGACCGGCCGTCGCCCTCAACGGGCCGGCTTTTTTCCGGCCAGATCCTCGATGCGCGCTGTCTCCCGCTCTACCCAGGCGTCCATAAACGGCCGCATATCCTTGATTCCGCGTGAAACGTCGTAACCGGCCTCCATCGTCGAGACCAGCTCCATGGCGCCGACCATGGAGGCGGCGACCTTGATTGGCGCCATTACCAGCCTGATCAAAGGCAGCTTGGAGAGCGTAAAAAAGAAGCCCAGGCTATCGGCGACCATCTGTACCTGCGTGATACGGTCTTCGAAGCGGCCGGCGCGGGCGACGCAATCGTTGAGCTCATGGACGCTCAGCGTGGCCCCTTCCAGACTTCGTTTGCGCAGCGGACCGCGCAGGGCGATGCGCGCGGTATCCAGATCAAGCTCGTCGGTCAGGCGGTTCAGCAATATCAGCTTGTGGATGTTGGCGGTCATTTCCTCGCCCGTTACTGATCGCAGCTTGCTGTAGAGCTGGTCCAGGGCGGCATCGCGCGCTTCCTTGTTAGGCGGGGAGTAGAGGTGATCGCGGAAAAATTGTGGTATCTTATCGTAGCCCTTGATCCCGGTGATGAAGTCGGAATAGGTCGACTCCAGCCGATCGATCATCGTAGCGACGACCAGATTCTTCGCCTGTGTCTCCTCGGGCGTCACGCCGCATGCTCTCTGGCTTCCGGCTTCGCTGACAAGTCGAAATCCCGCGACCTGCCGGGCCGCGATTCGGGGATTCCATGACTATATTCTAACGAAAGCGCTAAACCAGGCGGCGGCAAGGTCCGACCGCCGTGTACAGCGCACTCGTTGCCGCAGCATCAGTCTTCGACGCGAAGCGGCGCGTAGTGTCGGCTGCGCAATCTGGATTCAAGGCCTCGAATTTGTTCGCGCGTTTGACCGCCGCCGACGCGAACGATATGGCGATTTCCGCTGCGATTGATTTGCGGCTGAAAGCCTTGCTCGCGCAACTGGCTGGCCATGCGCGTCGCCGCCGATCGACTCTGGAAGGCGCCAAGCTGCAGACTGTAGCGTCGAGAGCCGTTATCAGCGGCGCGCGTCTGCTCTGTGGAATTTGGAGTCGAGTTTCCGGCTGCAGGCGCCTGAGGCGCGCTGCGATCGGCGGCGACGTTGCGCAGCGAAACACCTTCCGATTGCGCCGGTGAAGACGAAGGTCTGGATGTTGCTGCGCTCGGTTGCGCACCTGGCGGCGTCCGGCTGCCAGCTGCCGCCGCGGCATCCGGAGACTGGCGATTTTCGACGGCGGCGCCTGGCGGCGTGGGCGACGCAGGGGCGCTGTTTGAGGGTCTCCTCTGGCCTGTCGCATTCTCCGTCGCCGATGGCGCGCTTTCGGTGCGATGGTTCTGAGCGGCGCTCTGTCGCCTGTTGCGATCCGACGATTCGCTACGCTGCGTAGTCCTTCTGGATTCTTCGCGGCGCGATCTGTGGCCGCGTTCCGTTCGCTGCTCTGCCTCGCGTCGCCGCGATTCGGCGCCACGATTGCGGCGGCGCGGCGTCGGATTGCTGGCAAGCTCGCGTCTCTGCCCGCTGTCGCGCTGATCGCGAACGCTGGAAGTTTCGCCGCGTTGCTCCGTCAGCAGGCGGTCCTCAGCATAACCGGGCGCCGGCCTGTTGCTGTCACTGGCGGCCTGCGCAAGGCCGCGATTGGCAAAGTTTTGCCCGGACTGGCTCCGGGAACTGTCAGCGGCGCCGACCGTCGGCAGCGGGGCATGATCGATTGCCGCCGGTAGATCGTCGGCTCGCATTCCCGTCTCTTGTTCGGTAAGCGACCGCGCCAGGTTGCTATCATCTTGAAGCGTCGGCAAGTCCTCAGCGCCGGCGGCCGGCCCTGGCATGGGCGGCCGTAAGACGAGGCCCGGACTTTGTTCTCGCCCCAGGTTCAATCCAAGTGCAAAGGCCGTAAGCATGGCCGCCGCCAGACTGACGCCCAGCAGCAGCATTCGACTGCGATCCAGGTTGACTACATAAAATACTCGTTTGCGCATCATGCTTTGTCCCTCGTTTCGTTCCTGAAGTTCCCTCAAGTATCAATTCATGTTCGCGCTTGCGGCGCAGCCTTGCGAATCGCCGCCGCCAGCGCTGTGATCGCCTGCTGCAACTGCTCTGGCGATCCGCTGTTTTCAATGCACAGATCAGCGCGCGCCTCCTTTTCGGCCAGCGGCAGCTGTGCTGCTTCGCGCTGTTCAAACTCCTCGCGCGACCAACCGTTGCGACTGGCTGCACGCGCAAAGCGCAGCTCAGCCGGCGCCGTAATTGTCACAGTCAGATCAAAGTCCGCCTGGCGGCCCTTCTCAAAGAGCAGCGGAACCTCGTAGACCAGCGCCTCGCCAGGCCGCAGTAGCTGCCGCGCCTGCTCAAAGGCCTTTTCTACCGCTGGATGAACCAGGGCGTTGAGCTGCTCCCGTCGTCCAGTATCCAGGAAAACGATTTCTGCCAGCGTTGCACGATTGATGCGGCCCTCGGCGTCGACAATGCGCTGGCCAAAAGCGGCAAGCAATGCGCCCCGCAACTCCTCGGAGTGCAACGCTTCCCGCGCCAGGAGATCAGCATCCAGTGTCTGGAAACCCTCGCGCGCAAAAGCCTCGCGCGCGGCGGACTTTCCCGCGCCGATTCCGCCGCTCAGCCCAACCAGGAAGTACGGCCGCCGCCAGCGAATGACCGGCAACTGCGGATAACGCATGACCGGTGCATCCTGTTCAGCTGGGCCCAGAAGTACAAGAATTTTTCCGGCAGGCGCCGGTCAGCGGCGGCGGCAGGAAGGGCTTGCCGGCGCTGCGTCGAGTTCGGCGCAGTCTTTCTTCAAGATGCGCAGTCTCTATCCGCCCATTGAACCCTTTGATTCCTTTGAGCTGCCAGTAAGCGATCTGCACACGATCTATGTGGAGCAATGCGGCAATCCAGCCGGCAAGCCGGCGCTCTTTGTCCATGGCGGGCCTGGCGGAGGCCTGGACCCGGCCTACCGACGTTTCTTCGATCCGCAGCGCTGGCGGCTGGTACTCTTTGATCAGCGGGGGGCGGGCCGTAGCCGCCCCTTTGCTGAACTGCGTGAAAACGATACCTGGCATCTGGTGGAAGATATGGAGACTATACGCCAGCGATTGGCTATTGAACGCTGGACGCTATTTGGCGGCAGCTGGGGAAGCACGCTTTCGCTGGCCTATGCCCAGCGGCACCCTCAGCGCGTAAGCGCTCTGATTTTACGCGGAATCTTTCTGCTGCGGAAACTGGAAATCGATTGGTTTTACCAGCATGGCGCCTCCTTGCTATTTCCTGACGCCTGGCAGGACTATCTGCGACCCATTGCGCCAGAAGAGCGCCACGACCTGGTTGGCGCTTACTATCGGAGGCTGTGCTCCGAGGATTCCGCTGTACGGATGGAGGCTGCTCGCGCCTGGAGCATGTGGGAAGGAAGGCTCAGCAAGCTACAGGCTGATGCTGATTTTATTGCTCGCTTTGGCGCCGATCGCTTTGCCGAGGCTTTTGCGCGCATCGAATGTCATTACTTTATCCACCGCGGATTTCTGCAGCGCGATGATCAGTTGTTGCAGGGAGCGAGGGCGCTGGCCGGCATTCCGGGCGCCATTGTTCACGGTCGATACGACGTGGTCTGTCCGCTGGACAGCGCCTGGCAATTGCATCAGGCCTGGCCTGGCTCGGAGCTGCACATAACGCCCGATGCCGGTCATTCGGCGCTGGAGCCAGGCAACCTGTCCAAACTGGTCGAACTTACAGACCGATTTGCGCAGCAGGAGCGACCGGCCTAGCGGGGCTGGCGGCGCCGGAATTCGAGCGGGCGTCCGGCGCGTCTTGCTGTTCGGTTCTTTGTTCCGGTCCGCGCGCCGGATCGGCGGCTCGCTGGCTGTCGGGACCAGCCGGCGCCGGCAGACGACGGGAGAGTGCGCGCAGGACAATTGGATCGGGAGCAATCCAGGCCATCGGCGATGAGGCGCCGTTCAGCGAAAGAAACTGCTGACGAAAGCCCTGAACCACGTCGCCGCGCAACTCGACATCAAGCTGGCAAAGCTCTCGACCATGGATACGGCAGAGAAACGGCCCCTCCGGCAGACGGCGAAAGTTGCTGCGTTCCGCCGGCGCCTCTACGATCAGCATGCGTTCGGCAAGCGGATGTGGCCGTGCGCGATAGGGGTCGAAGTCAGCCAGGTCCTGAGGAAATAGCTGCTGCCAGAAGGATTCCTGGGCCAGGGCCTCGGAACTTCGCTGCCAGGCGCCGTCGCCGGCGCTGTTGTCCAAAAGTAGTACGAAGAAGTCCGCGCCGCTCTGTCGGCGAATCGCATCGGCCAGCGCGACGCCGCTGAGCGCGCCGAAGGAGCTTTGCGGGCCGCTTTGCGCCGCCGTAATCCAGACCTGGGCCTGCGCCGCTTCGGCGATACGATAGGCAGGAATTTTCTGATTCATCGGCCTACGATTGAAGGCCACGACTGGCAGGTTTCGCAGGGCGCGCTGCTCCATGGTTTCGAGCAAGATCGTTTCCGATCCCGACATTGCCATCGCTTGAAAGCCAAGTCGTTCGCTGAGTTCAAACTCAGGGTAAACCATGCGTTGCAGCAGAGTCGCCGTATCGCGTGCACCGCTGAAATCTCCCGATTGCACCAGCAGCACGCCGCCGCCGCTGGCAGCCCGCTGTTCACGCAGACGCTTCAAGTAGGAGGCGAGGGCCGCCAGGCCGCCGCGGCCCTCGCGGTCGATCCCAAAATCGCCGGACCAGGCCCCCAGGGCGACAATGCTCAACGTAACTCTGCCGTCGCCGGGCGGGCCTCCATCCTGCCCGTGCGGCGGTCGCTCTGCAAAGAGTGCGCTGAGCGCCAGCGCGCAACAGAGCGCGCTCAGCCAGAGGATTGGCCTTCGTTCACGCATGGCAGTTCACAGACTCAATATCGGACGTGACGAAGCGCAGCCCAAGTGCGCTTCTTGTCCTGGCTGGCGCTCCATTGCTTTGCGGCGGGCTATGCGCCAGAGGATTTGGCCGGGCCTAGCGAATCATGCCAGATAGCAGCAGCCATCTTCCACATCATATGCATCATGCCGGCCATGGCCATTCCGGTCTGGAACATCATGCCTCGACGGAGCGCAACCTTCTGCTGGCGCTGGCGATCAACCTTTGCTTCTCGATCATCGAGATCGTCGGCGGCCTGTGGACCAACAGCGTTGCAATTCTTTCCGATGCTTTGCATGACTTTGGCGATGTGCTGGCCCTCGCCCTGGCTCTGGGCATGCAGCGTCTGTCACGGCGGCAGAAGGATCGCACATTCAGCTACGGCTATCGACGCTTTTCCCTGCTGGCGGCGTTGATCAATGGCGTCATCTTGCTTGGCGGATCAATTTTTATTTTGAGCCAGGCGATACCACGTTTGTTGCATCCTGCTCCCGTTCACGCGGAAGGAATGATCGTACTTGCTGTTCTGGGCGTACTTTTCAACGGCGCGGCGGCGCTGCGACTGCGGCGCGGTCGTAGCATGAATGAACGCATGGCTGGCTGGCATATGATGGAGGACCTGCTGGGATGGGCAGCCGTATTGCTGGCCGCACTGGTAATGCACTTTGTCGATTTTCCGCTGCTCGATCCGCTGCTGGCGATCGCTTTCAATGCTTTCATTCTGATTGGCGTCGCCCGTTTGCTGTGGGGCGTGGCGCGCATTTTCTTACAGGGTACGCCCGGCCAGTTGCAGATTGAGGCCATCGAAGCGCAAATCCGCTCCGCCCCGGGCGTTGAGTCGATCCATGGCACGCATCTGTGGTCGTTGGATGGCGCTTACAATGTACTGACCACGCACGTTGTCGTTGCCGCCAATGCCAGTATGGATCGCGTATGCAAGGTAAAGGCTCACATTCGTGAGACGCTCGAGGAACATTCCATCAGCCATACCACCATTGAGGTTGAACGAAGCGGCGAACGTTGTCTGCTGGACGGACGGGACAACGCTCATCCCTGATCAGGAAGCCATTGCAAGCTTGGACCGCCGCTGAGCGGCAGCAGTTGCGACCACAATAGTAAATCCGGATCTACAGCCACGCCCGAACGCAATGCGCCCACGTCAATGGCGCCGTCGGCGCGACGCAAGAAGACAATCAGGTCGCCGCTCTTTGCGCTGAAGCGCAGCAGTCCATCATTCTGGCTGAGCGGGGCCTCCCACTCGCTGATTGTATGGGCGCCAAGAAATTGCAGCGCAACATAGCGCGGCGCCTCTGGCGAGAGCCAGATCCAACCCGATGATGCGCCGCTGGCAAGCAGCGGCGCCGCCTTGCAATCTGCAGCGCGAATGCAGGGCAGCGACAGCGCCCCGCGATGCCTCCGCACAACGCCGCCAGGCAGAGCGGCGATCCACTCTGCCGCCTGCAGCCCGACCAGTTCTGGCAGGGCGCCCAACGAAGCAGCGAGGCAGCGCCGCGAAGCCCGTCCATTCTCCAGCGGTAGCACGCAGATCGCGCGCCAGGGGCCGCTGCCGCCGCCGCTGGCCATCTGCAGCGCGCCGGGTGGAGCGCAGACTTCATCGGCGGCGCACTCCAGCGCATCTTCCTCAGGGGCAGGCGGTGCGAAGGGCGGGCGAGGCAGAGTGCGCGAGCGATCGGCAATGCGCCGGAATTCGGCGGCAAAGGCCTGCACGGCCAGCGGGTCGACCAGATCCAGCAGGACTTCGGCGTTTTGATCTCGCGCCGCCACGGACCAATTGTAGCTGCCGCTCAGCACACGCTGATCATCGATCAGCAGCGTCTTGTGATGCAGGTGCCCGCCATGCTGCACGCCATCGATGGCAAGCAGGCGCCGCGCTCCTTCCAGGCGTACGACGGATGCGCTCAGGCCAAGTCCGGCGTTGATCAAGGCGCCCTGCGCATCGTCGGGCAGCTGTCCGTCGTTGCCCTCGTCGTCGTAAATCAGATCCAGGCGAACGCCGCGGGCTGCGGCCTCCTGCAGCGCTGCACTCAAGGCGCGATCGCTGTGCGCAAATTGCAGCAATCGAATGTCCTGGCCGGCAGAAGCGATAGCTTCTGCCAGCAAGAATTGAATCAACGCGCCGCCCCGCGGCGCAAATAGCATTCGCCCGCCTGGAATGGGAACCTGCAGTGGCGATCCATTGGTTTCGCGCAGAGCATCGAGTATCTGCGCCGCCGATTGGGGATCGATTGCCGTGGCGATAAAGCCGTTGTAGCTATAGAAGAAATCGCTGCGCGTGAAATTGCCAGTGCCGACAAAGAGCAAGCGGCGATCGATCAGCGCCAGTTTGATGTGCTGCAGTCCAGAGCGATCGCGAAGCTCCAGCGGCAAACGACGTGCAATCAGAGCGCTATGATCGATCTGGCGATCGCCCACGATGTGCAGCTCGACGCCGCGGTCCGCCGCGCGCTGCAGGGCGGCCAGAATTTCAGTTTCATCCAGGCCAAAGCTGCGTAACTCGATCTCGCGCTCCGCTCCGTCGATCCAATGGAGCAATTGGTCGCGCGCGGCATTGCGTTGCACGTCGCTGGCCTCTTCTTCCGGACGCGTAAAGAGATAGCGAGTTGGCGGCGGCACTAAAAATGGCAGCAATGACTCGCCGCTGCTGGCATCGCAGGAAAGCGCCGCGAAAAAAGCCGCGGCAGAAAATAGGATTCGCTTCTGACAGGCGATCACAATCGGGCCTCCAGCGAAAAGGATAGACTTTCGCCCATCAGCTCGCGCTTTCCGCGCCGTCCGTAGCGGCGGTAGCTGCGCACGTAGTGCAGGCTCATCTTGTAGTCGCTCTGCAGCGAACGCCACAGGCGCAGTTCCAGTTCGCCAAATCGCGGCGCTTCAGGGTCAGCCCGCAGCAGCCGAAAGCGGTTGGCCCCCGGACGGGCTGCGGCCAGCGGAATCAGTCCGTGAGCCGCGAGAGCGGCGCCGCCGCTAGCGGCCTCATAACCCAGCTCAAGCTGTAGTTCGAAGGACGGCAGTCGGTAGCTAGTTTCTTCGCCGCTGCGACGAAGACCGGCGCAGGAATCGGCAGAGCTGCAAAGCTCGGCCCAGGGCCGCATATCCAGCGAGGCGCCAAGCAGCCCGCCTCCGCCGCTTTCGCCGCCGAAGCCAACATAGCCGCTGCGTTCAGAACTCTGCGGCTGCGAACCTGAGCGCTGATCGGCAGGAGTCGGCAGCAAAGCGCTGAATGATCCATAGAATTCCGAATATTTGATGTAGCTCAACCATCTCATGGCGGCGCCCTCGATGCGCTCCACCGGGCGATTCTGCTCATTCCACAAGGCTGAGGCGTAGTCGCCGCGTGTATTTTCGTAGCTAAGTCCCAGCTGCAGATTCAGTGACGAGCGGTGATCCAGGCCAAGTCCAATGCTGGCGTATTCGATACGATCGATGGGCAAGGCGGCATTGTTGGCGGCCGCCGGCCTCTGCGCAGCGGCCTCCTCCGCCGAGGCCGGCTCTCGATTTTGCCGGTTGACGCCGTAGCCCAGGGCAAGGCGATATTCATTGCCCAGAACCAACTCAGCGCGGTAGCCATAGGAGCGCGCATCGGCTGCAGCATTTTGGAAACTGCGCCGAAAACGAAGCGGGGCATAGAGTTGCTGTTGTCCGCCGCCCGAGCTCAGCAGGTATGCGCCGGCAAGCTCCGGCCGATGAAGCGGCGCCACCCGCAAATAGAGAAGATCGCCGACGCAAAAGTTGGCATGAATCCCGGTGAGCGAGCCGTGGGCGCCAAGCAGGCTGTTATCCAGCGCGTCGCGGGAGGTCAACCGGCCCAGCAGCAGCGAGGCCTCGGTGTCAACGCCTGGAGCAAAGTCGAATCCTCCATACAATTGATTTCCAGGAACTATTTCCAGCGGCCGATCGCCTCCGTGGGCGTCGCCGTGAGCTGGATCGATGTAGAGCGCTCTGCCCAGAACGACAAAAACGGCCAGATCGGCATGCAATATGGGACCGGGCTCTTCCCCTGCGCGCCGCGCGGCATACATTTGCAGTCCGGCGGACTGGCCGTGATCCAGGCGCGAACGGCGGCGAGGCGGTTGCAATGCAGCGGCATCAGCCAGCGGCGGCAGGTAGCGTTGGGCGCTGATCTGAGCCAGTGCAAAAAGTTCCAGCTGCAGGCGCCGATCTTCCTCCTGCGCGCTCAACGTAGCTGGAAACATTGTCGCCAGCATTGCAGCGGCAAATGCAATGATCGACGGCCAAGAACGCCGGCTCATGGCAGCGTTCCTGCAGCCTGGTTCGCAAAGCCAGCGCTGGCTTGCGTATAGCGCCCACAGGCGGAATGAGGAGAAGCCCCGTGCGCCGCCCAGCGCTCGCCAGGGATGGCGTCGAACCTTGCCCAGCTGCGACGCAATCCGTCGCCGACCAGCGTCAAGTAGTCGGCGCTATTCAGTTGAACTCGCTCAACTGATTCTCCCATGCGCAGTTCGTAATCTGCGGCGCCGTCCGGCAAGCGCAGGTTGGGCGCCGAAAGCCATTGATCCGGAGCGAAGCAGGCGGGAACGCCTCGACCCACTGCAAAAAGTTCAATTGCGCCCGGCGCCGGCAGAAGGTAGCCGTTCACTAGCTGCTCGCCGCTAAGGATAAGCAGTTGCAACAACGGCCGCGCCGCGCGCTCCTCGATTGCGGCGGCAAAGGCGATTTCAACAAATTCGTCAGCGGCGCGCAGGCTGCCGTCGTCCAGGCGCGAGCCCTGCGGCAGGATTTCCCGAATTGCAAGCGGCAGGCGGCATGATTCTGGCGCGGCCTGTTCCGAATCGCTGGCAAATCCCGGGCTCATGGCCTGCTCGTTTGCATAGTCAGGGCGCAGTCCCAGGCTCTGCAGGCCGTGGGCGCACAGACCGCAGACGCATGGACACAGCGAATGCAAAGAACGCAGCCCCAGAGTTTGCGCATCGGCGCCGCCCAACCACTGGGAAGCGTCCGGAACAAAAAGCGCCTTCTCTCGTTGCCCGGCCAGATCGACCAGCGCCAGGGGCTCTTGCCAGTTCAGGCTGCGCAGGCGCGAATCAATCGTAGCCTCTTGCAGGAAGGGCGCCTGCGCGGCGGCCAGCAATTCGCGATCGCCGAGGCGCGCTCCTTGCAAGGAAAAGAGGCGTAAGCCGGCCCGTAGCAGCAAGCGGCGCGGATTGCAGACCCTCAGATACTTAAGTTCTATAAACTTTCCGCCGGCATCGCCGCTCATTCCGCTGCGGCGCAGGGCCAGTGGATTCCATTCGCTCAGCAGAACGTCATCAAGGCCGCAATCGAAGGGCGACGCCGCGGCAGTTTCGGTATCCAGTAGCGCTGCGTTGATGCCTGGATTGCCTGGGAATCGGTCGCCGACGGCGCGCAAGGCCGGTTGAAAAGATTCGGACGCAGTCAGTCGCAAGCAGCTGCGCTGCGCCGAGCAACCGACGACCCGTGCAGCGGCGCTGTCGAATTGAAAGCCAAGCGATGGCAAGGCGGCATTGCGACTGAGGCGAAAGTCCGAATAGACATCGTCGACCAATTCGGCGCTATGTGAAAAGAGAAAACGCGATATTCGTAGCTGATAGGCGCCATCATCCAGGATCAGCAGTTGATCGAAGCGCGTGTCGCGATCCTCGCTGGAAATTTCAAGAAGCGGTCCGTCGCTTTGCGACGCAAAGCGCAGTTCGCTGACGTGCGCCAGATTGCTTGCCGCGGCGGCCAGCAACGCGCTGTTGCGCGCTGGCGCCCCCTGCAATGCTGCGGCGGCGGCTTGCGCAACTGCAGGATTATGTAAAATCCACCCGACAAGGCGCTGCCTTTGTTCGGCGCGGGGATATACAAGCGCCAGGTCCGTAGTTCCTGCCAGAATCAAAAATTCAGCCCGTGCAAAACGCCGGGCTAAAAAGTGTAGCGATTCGGGATCGGCGGCCGCGTAGCTCAGATAAAGTTGCGCCGGCTGGAAGTCGTTGAGCAAGGCGCGCCGACCATCGGCGACGGCAATCAGGTCCCCAAGCTGGGATCGCAGTTCAGAACTGCTGTATTCTCCGGCCTCCCAGCCCTGGCCAAGTATGCGCGGCGAAAAGGCGGATGGCTCTGAAGCGAACAGGAGCTGCAGTTGCAACGCGTTAGCGTCGCTGAGATCTGAAAGTCGCAGCCGCCAGCGCAATCCACGTTCCAGATCAAACCAGCCGCGCCTCTGGCTCTCGACGCAGAGCTCGCCGTCGTGAAATTGCAAAGAAGGCTGACCGGGTGCATCGCCGAAGGCCACAATGCTTTCCGTCTGGCAAGCGGGATTGATTGAAATTGAATCCAGCTCAGGCAGAGGGCCGGCATAGTCGATGCTGAACGCCTGGGCGCCGCCGCCAGAGGGCAGCAATGCCGGCAGCCGATCCGATGCCGCGCATGCATTCATTTGGATTGCTGTCGCCAGCAGTAGCAGCGCAAGGCAGGTCGCACGATCTGGAAAGCTTCGATGCGATGGCTGCAAACGGCGAAGGCCAACGATTGAGGTCTGCATGCCGTCGGCTGTCGATTCTGCAGGCGTTGTTCCGCTCTTTTCCCAGCGCCGGCAGCGCTGTGCGCGGATTTGGACTTGCCGCTTTGGATGGCGTCGATGAATTGACGACATGGTGCGGATTGCGCCCCTGCCCGGATTTGAAGCCACGGTTCGCCGTGCGCGGCTTCCTTTATGAAGCGCATTGCGCTAGTTACCGACTATTTTCGTCCGGAACCGGGCGGTCTCGAAGGCTTGTTTACGGGCATTGCCAGACGTTGGGCGGCGGATGATGTCGCGGTAATTGTTACGCGTGAGGCTGGCGGCGCGCTGGTTGCGGCGGAGGAAATTGAAAGGTTTGATGCTGGCGAGGGCTACCGCATCATTCGGCGCAGCAGAAGCAAATCGCGCTGGTCGCAACTGCGAAGGGCGCGCGAGGATCTGGCAGAGGCCCGCGCTTTACTGGAGCAATTGCGCTCCGAACATGTCTTGCTGGCAGATCTCAGCGGCAGTTCCGTGCTCTTTGCGCGCGCCGCCACGGGGCTCAGTATTCCCTATTCGGTTTTTTTGAATGGCGGAGACTTGCGCACTCGGCTGGGTTTTCTGAATTTTCCTGAGCGTCGTCTGGTCCAGAATGCACGCAACGTATTTACGGTAGCAAGATTCATCGCCCGCGATGCGCGCAGCTTTGGCGTGCGCGAGGATCGTTTGATCGTTGCTCCACCGGGCTTCGAGCCGCGTTGGCCCGTGCGCAAACGCAGCAAGCTGCCTGAGGATCTGGCGGCGCGCATCGGCGATCGTACGCTCTTTGTCGGACTCGGGCCGCTGCTGCCGCGCAAAGGCTTCGACTACGCGTTGCAAGCTCTCCAGCGACTGCGCGGCCTGGCCAACCGCATGCATTTTCTGATTGTGGGTTCCGGCCCGGAGTACATCTACTTGCAAGAGATCATTCGACTGCAGGGATTGGAATCGATGGCCAGCATGACCGGCTTCCTGCCGGACGCAACACTCTATGCCGTTTTGCAGAGAGCCGATGTGATCCTGCAGCCGGGAAGCGTTCGGGAGGATGATGTTGAGACGCTGGGCGCAGTGTTTATGGAGGCGGCATGGCTTGG
The DNA here is from genome assembly GCA_019694655.1 of Leptospirales bacterium. Classification (NCBI taxonomy): domain Bacteria; kingdom Pseudomonadati; phylum Spirochaetota; class Leptospiria; order Leptospirales; species Leptospirales bacterium. Next base: position 26,545 of record JAIBBN010000008.1, on the reverse strand, counting down.
GCTGCCTTCCCTGGCCGGCCGTCTGGGCGGCGTTGAGGAAATTGTTCGGCACGGCGTCTCTGGATTTGTCGTCGAAGCTGGAAATGTTGCGGAGATTGCCGAGCGTATGGAACAGCTGGTTGCCAGCGAGCGACTGCGCTATCAGCTTGGAAAGAATGCGCGAGATATTGCCCGCAGCGAATTTGACTTCGAGCGCACCTGCTTTGCTATTTCCAGTCGGCTCTAGGGTTGCGAACTGCCGTCAGGCAGCGGCGTGGATTTGCCTGTTCTCACTGCTGGCAATTCTTGCTCTGGCGCTGGACTGCCGCCGGCCGCCCGCTGATTCCAGCGCAGCGTCCGCCACAATGTACAGTTCGGCTCGCTCCGGACTGCGCCTGCGTTTGGCGCCGCGTTCTGATTCGGAAACCCTGGCGGTGATTCCCTTCAATGCCGAGCTGACGGTCTTGAGCAAGAGCCAGGAGTCGATCACCGTCGATGGCATCACGGCGCCATGGATGCAGGTACGCTATCAGGGACAGGAGGGTTGGGTTTTTGGCGGCTACCTGGTCGCCGCGGTCTCCGAATCGCCGCCCGATCAGCTGCGCGAGCGCTACCTGGGCGTCTGGAACGGTCGCAACCTCTGCGAAGGCGTGCAAAGCAACATCGCCATCGATGCCGACGGCCGATTTACAGCGCGCCTGTTTGGCGGCTGCGATATCAGCGGCTGTTCCTGTGGGGCGCTCAACGGACGCTGGAAGCTGCAGGATCGGATGATTTGTTTTCAGGTGGAGCATTCCGACTTCCAGGTTGCGACGGGCGAGGGACCGTCCTGTTATCGAATGAGCGGTCGCAGTCTGATTGCGGCGCAGAATGCCTTTGTCGAAAACTATGGCAGCGAAACATTGCAGGTGTTGCAACGTCCGGCCTCGGCGCCCCGCTAGATCGATGCAAACGTGGCCCGTCAGTCCTCAGCGATTGGCGCCTTCCGGAAATGTCAGCCCCTCGCTCTCAAAGCGCTGCAGCAGGGCAATGAACAGCGAATGCGTCGGCGCCGTCGAGCTTGGCGGCGCCGGCGACGGGGCCGCGGGCAAGGCGGCGACGACTTCGGCCACGGCGCGCAGCAAAGTCGCGACAATCGCCGCCTGCTGTTCGGGAATCGGACAGCGTGAATTCTCGGCCCGCGACCAGCTCATTGCACCCGCCGCCAATGGTAGTTGAAGTTCGCATTGTTCGCCAATTTTTCTCCAGCTGAGGCCCTCTTCGCTGCGCCAGTAAGATTCGCCGGGATTGGCGCCCGGTCCCAGATTGTAGTAGATCAGGCGCTGCCGCAGTTCCGGACGCTGATTTACAATCTCATAGCTGTCCAGTTTCGCCAGGGAAAACTTTCGACAAACCTGGAGCTGCCATTGCTGGCTGGAACGGCGTTCGTAGAAGTTCAAGCAATCGTCTTCCGGCCCGGCATGCCTTTGTCGATAGCCGACGCTCTCCTGCAGTTCCTCTTGCGATGCGCAGAGCAGCGCTGTCCAGGGGGGCGGGGCGCCAGGCGGCGCAAGGTAGGCGACGCGACGATCGGGGCAGGGGAGCGACGCTTCGGATCCTGCCGGACCTGGAACTTCTGGCGCGGCCGGCGCCACATCGGACGCAGGCGCAGCCGGCGTCGCTTCCGACCCAGCTGCATTTGAAGCCTCGGATTGTTCGTTCTCGGCGTGCAGCGCGGCGCTCAGACACAAGACCGCAGCCAGGCTGAGGGCTGCGGTCATCATTCCGGTTTTCCCTTCGAGTATCACAAAAGCCTGGCGCCAGCTGCTTGCTGCCGTTGTACTCTGCTTCGGCGCCGCTGCCTGCGATCCTTAGGCGCTCCGTAGCACGGCCTGGCGCAATTTGCCAGGCAAAACCAGGCATCGCTGCCAGGGAAACACTATCAATTTCACTGGTCAGGTCTATCGTCCTCTCAATATTTGTACTCGAGTATCATGCAAAGCGGAGGCCACATCATGGAACAGCGCATCCAGCCGCGACGCAGCGGACGGTCGCTGGAGCTTTTTCGTGTTGATGTGGAATGGGAAAATCGGCGTTTTGCGGGATTTCCGCGCAATATTTCGGATAGCGGGGCCAGCCTTTGCCTGCCTGGTTCGAATGCCTTGCATATCCCCAGCGGAGCGATGCTGCGCGGTCAGATGAGCGTCGGGAATACTCCCGTGCACTTTCAGGGCAATGTAGTCTGGACCCGTCGAGAGGAGCGCCACGGCCGACCCGCGCTATTGCTCGGTCTTCAATTTGATTCTGAACTTTCGCTGCCTGATGCAGTCCTGAGCGCTTCGGCGCCGGACGCCGGTTTTTTGCGCGATGCAAAGTAGGCCGCGATTTTTCGCGCCGTCTCCAGCCCGATTCCGGGCGCCTTCATCAGCGCTTCCACACTTGCTTCCTCCAGCTTGCGATCATCCAGGTGTCGCAGCAAACTGGCCTTGCGCGCCGGTCCAATATCGGGAATCTCATCCACCAGATGGGAAAGCAGCGCGCGGTTGCGACTGCGTCGGTGCTGACTGATCGCGAAGCGATGCGCTTCGTCCCGCAGCCGGCGCAACAGGCGCATGCCGGCCGAGTTTGGATCAAATTGTCGCGGAGCAGATTCGCCAGGCAGATAGATTTCTTCTCGCTGCTTGGCCAGCGAAATGATCGGCAAGTCGCCCAGCGACAGACTCTGCGCCGCCTCGCAGGCCGCTGAGAGCTGCGTCAATCCGCCGTCAATGACCACCAGGTCGGGCAGGCTCTTGTCTTCGTTGAGCAAGCGCTGTAGCCTTCGACTGAGCGCTTCTCTTATGGAGGCTGGATCGTGGATGCCCTCCACGCTGCGAATGCGGTACTGTCTGTAGGCTGATTTTTGAGGGGCCCCGTCGACAAAAACTACGCCGGAGGCGACCGTATGGCTTCCCTGAAAGTGTGAAATATCGTAGCATTCGATAACGCTGGGCGTTTCCGGCAGCGTCAGCATCTGTTGCAATTCAGCCAGCGCCGCGTCGCGATCGCGGGCGCGAACGGCCAGCAGACGCTCCGAAAGCAGCAGTTCCGCGTTGCGTGCGGCAATCTTCAGCAGCGAGCGGCGTTGCGAATTTCCGCCGCTGCGAATTAGAACTTTGCGGCCGGCGCGTTCGCTGAGCAGCTGTTCCAGCAGCCGCGCATTTTCAGGATGAGCCGGCAAGACAATGCGCGCTGGCAGACGATCGGCGCTCAAATAGTAATCGCGAAGAAAGGAAGCCAGAATTTCCGGCGCGGCGGCTGAAGCCGCGCCCTGCAGCGGGAAGGTGCGACGGTCGAGCCACTTTCCGCCGCGAATCTCCAGCAGCGCAATTTGAGCGGCGTCTTCGCGTAGCGCAAGTCCAATGATGTCTTCGTTTGTCTGGCCCGTCTGAACGACGCTCTGGCGCTCCTGTGTGCGGCGTACATTGATCAGGACATCGCGGTAAATGGCCGCTTTCTCGTAAGCCATAGTAGCGCTGTACTCATCCATCCGTCGCTGGACCATCGTTTCCAGCATCTCCCCTTTGCCTTCCAGAAAGAGCAGCACGTCTTGCACCACGCGAGCATATTCCTCGGCGCCGACAGCGCCGCTGCAGGGCGCCAGACAGCGCTTGATGTGGAAGTTCATACAGGGGCGCGCCGCCTTCTTCAGCGGCAGTCGCTGACGAACCTTGCGGATGGGAAAAATCTTGTGGATGAGAGCAATGGTATTGCGCGCCGCCCGCACATCAGTAAACGGTCCGAAGTAGGCGTCGCCATTGTCTCGAACTGTGCGCGTTAGAAAGATCTGCGGAAAGGCCTCGCTGGTGGAAACAGAAATGTAGGGATAGCGTTTGTCGTCTTTCAGCCGAACATTGAAGCGCGGTTGGCGCTCCTTTACCAGCGTCGCTTCCAGGATCAGGGCCTCAGCTTCGGCGCCGACGCTGATCCATTCCAGATCAACCGCATTTTCCATGAGCGCCAGGGTGCGCGGATTGTCTTGCGAAGCGGAGAGATAGTTGCGTAAGCGGGCGCGTAGATTGATGGCCTTGCCCACGTAGAGGCTCTCGCCCGCCGCGTCCTTCCAGATGTAACAGCCGGCGCTGGTCGGAGCCCTGGCGACTTTCTGCCGTAGCAATTGGAAAATATCCGTGGACACGATGCCCTGACCCTTCGCTCTGGCCCATGCTGCCGGCGATACTGTGCTCAAGAGAAGCGCAGCGGAGCAGCAAACGGCAAGCGCTTCTGCGCTGATCGGAGGCGCCAGCTTATGGCAGTCGGCCACGATCCGGAATACTTTTTCTCGCCTGACTATCAATCTGCGCGGCGTCGCTTTCTGCTGGCTGCGGAGCGTCGCAAGGCGCACCTCTGGTCGCTCGATTGGGGCCTGCGCGGACCGGCTGGCGAATCGCTGGCCATCGATATTGCCTGGCTTGGATCGCTGCGCGCCAGACGGGCGGTCATCCACTCCAGCGGTCTGCATGGCGTTGAGGGCTTTGCCGGCAGTGCAATTCAGCTACAGGCCATTCAGCAAGCGCACGCGGCCCCGCCCAACGGCGCGCTGATTTTCATCCATGCCCTGAATCCTTTTGGCATGGCCTGGCTGCGTCGGGTAAACGAGAGCAACGTTGACCTCAATCGAAATTTCCCGGGTCCAGCGCAAAGCTACAGCGGCGCTCCGCCTGCCTATCGACAGCTGGATGCGCTGCTCAATCCGGCCGCGGCGCAGGGAGGCCCGGAGTTCTTTCGCAGTCGCTTGATTCTTACCTATCTGCGATTGGGCGTGCAGGCAGCGCAACTGGCCGTGGTCCAAGGACAATACGAGTATCCTCAGGGCTTGTTCTATGGCGGCGAAAAAATGGAAGAGGGGCCTGCTCATCTCTTGCGCTGGCTGCGCAGCAAGGCCTCCGGGCTACGCCGGTGTTTGTGGATCGATGTGCACACTGGCCTCGGCCGTCGCGGCGACCACACTGTCATTCTGGAACACGCCGATGAACCAGAGCTGCAAGAGCGGCTGAAGCAGCGCTACGAGCAACGGCTCGATATTCCGGGCGCGGCCAACGCCCAGATCTATCGCGTGCAAGGCGGAATCGAAAGCGCTGTGCCGGCGGCGCTTTCGCGCGCCCGATCGACATTTCTGACTCAGGAATTTGGTACGGTCAGCGCAATGCGCACACTCTGCGCCCTGCGCGAGGAAAACCGTCTGCATCGTTTGCATGGCGAACGTGCGTTGCCGCATCATCCGGCTCGCGAGGCTCTGCGGCGTGCGTTTTCTCCGCCAGATTGGCGCTGGCGTAAGGCAATTCTGGAAAAGGGCGGCCTGCTGCTGGAATTTTGCCAGAATGAGCTTTTCCGGGAGCGCTGAATTACGATTGACCCATCGCAGGAAATACCTGGTATCAGTACGAGATGTTGCGTACTCGCCTGGTGCTATTCCTTGTGCCGGTCGTCTTGTGTCTGCCCCTGCAGGCGCTCTTTGCCGACCTGATTTTCTTAAAAAATGGCGAAACGCTGCGGGGTCGAATCGTCGCCCAGACCCCACAATCCGTTCGAATTGAAACGGGCGGATCCTCGCGCGTTGTTCCAAAGACTGAAATTCAGCGCATCTCCTTTGATCCTGAAGAGGAAAAACTGTGGGCTGAGAAGCTGGAGCAGGAGAAGGAACGGGAATCTCAAACTGTGGCGCTGCGTGAAGAGCTGGAGGGATTGCGCGCCCAGAACGTGGAGTTGCAGGATCGGATGGATCGTATCAACCAGAACTTGAGCCTCTATCGCAGCTTGAGCGCCGACGCAGCCTGGCGCAGCTTGATCTGGCCTGGCTGGGGACAGTTTCACCGAGGCGAAAGCACGCGCGGGATCATTGGCATGGGCGTCGCCGGTCTTCTGGCCTACAACATCTATCGCGCTGATCGAAGCTATCGTAGCGCCAGCAATGAATTCGAGCAGTCGGCCAATCTCTCTTTGCTATCGGCGGCCAGCGGCAGCCCGACAACAATCGCCAGCGCTTTCTTTCTGGCCAATGAGTCGCGCAACGCCAAACAACGAGCGGCCAGTGACGCCAACTTCGCTGTGGCCCTTTTTGCCGGCTGGTATCTATACAACGTGCTGGACGCTTATTTCAGCGGCAATCAGTTGATCGAGGATATGTTGCAACGTCCATTGCCTGTGCCACAATCGACTCCGACTCCAGAAGAGCCAGAGTCCCTTGAGCCTCCCGCTGAAGGCGAAGAAACGACGCCGGATGAGTCCGCGCCGGTTCCTGCGACAGAGCCAGCTCCATCGGTCGAACCTGCGCCCGCATCGCCCCCGACCGACAGCGGCGATCAAAGTTACGAGGGCGGAGGGCGCGGCTCAGCAAGAGGCCGCGATCTGTATCTGGGAATTGGCGCAAGCTTTGTCTTTTAACTGACACAAGGCGCGCACTAAGGAAGACGACAATGCGCCGGCAGAGCGGGCGGCGGCTGCAGGGGATCGCTGTAGCGCGGGTCATTGATAAAACAGTCATCGCTTAGCGACATCAGAAAAGCTGCCAATTGCGCTTTCTCAGCGGCATTCAGTCCAAGCCTGCGAATTCGCGAATCCTTGTTTGGATTGCGCCGGCCATCGCCAGCAAAGGGCCCGTCGGCAAGCATTCGACCCCCGCCGTCAAAATGATCAATGGCCAGCGACAGGGTAGCGATGCTGCCGTCGTGCATGTAGGGTGCGGTCAATGCGACGTTGCGCAAGCTGGGCGTGCGAAAGCGACCGCGATCGGCAGCCCTGCCGCTGAATTGCTGCAGTCCCTGAGTCAGGCGCGCTGCTGTCGGCCCGTGCAGCCGATGATCCGGATAGTCGCCGCTGTTGCCGACATTGTAGAGTCCGATATTGTAGTAACCTGTAGTATTTGATGCAGCATCCTGATTGAAATCTGTTCCAGAATGACAGCCGGAACATCCGACGCGCTGCGAAAAAAACAATTCCTTGCCCCGTAGCGCTTGCTTGCTCAGCTCCTCGCGATCAAAGGGCGAGCGCCTTGATATCAAAGTACTCTCAAAGGCTGCCAGCGCCAGAGCCATGTGGATCACATCAATGGTCTGGCCTGGAAAGGCGGCGGCAAAAAGCGCCTGCAGTCGGGGCTCGGAGCGCATGCGATCGGCAAAGATGTGCTCCTTACCGGCCATATTCAATTCTTCAATCCCGGTCGCCGTACTTTTCGAGAAGAAGGGAATGCCCGCCTGCTTGTCGAGGCGCGTCAGTTCCGGCAAGGCCCAGGTAAGTTGCTGCAAATAGCCGACGTTGGCCAGGCTCTGCGTATTTCTTGGATGCAGCTGACCGGTAGAACCAATTGCTCGCACGCGCCCATCGCTGAAGGCGCGACTTTGCTGGTGGCAGGCGCCGCAGGACATGCTGCGATTGGCGGAAAGCTCCTTGCTGTAGAACAGCGCCCGACCCAGCTCAACGGTCGCTTTGCTGACGCAGACGTCGGGCGGCGCGGGCGGGGGCGATTGGCCAGGCGGCAGGCCGTAGTCGAAAGTTGGGCAGCGACTGCGGGTAAAGCCGGCCGGGCTGCAAGCAATCAACAGACCAAAAATCGGGAGGTAGAGGACGCAGGAGATCCAGCGCAAGCCGCCCACGATTGCCGCCCGCTGCACTTATCAGAAGGGCGGCGCGTCGGCATTTGGAAAGGCAATCGCATTCAGTCCATTGATGGTTGCAGTTTGCAGATCATCGTAACCGCCGGCCCCGGCGCCCGCCGTATTTACCTCGCTATATAGCGCATCAACCCCGCCATAACCGGTGACGGCATTGGCATCGGGGTAGCCTGTGGGGATAGCGCCTGATGCAAGGTTGTCGCTTACAAAGCCGCTGCCGGCAAAGATGCCATGCTGCAGGATGTTGGCCCCGCAGATCGTGGATACGCCCGAGGCTGGAAGCGCGCCAAGCGCCAGTCCGGAGAGCGCGGTAGTTTCAAAATTGCCAGTTGTCTTCTGACCGTAAGCAAGTGCATAGTAATGCGCGCCTGTGCCGCAGTCGCTGCTAAAGGACACGGTGCGCGCCGCAATCTTTACGCACAGCCCGGCCGTCAGCCCGCCATTCTTTTCGCCAATGGTCATTTCCTCCAGCACCACGCGACCGCGGTCGCTGGTCGTCGCGGCGTTTGGTCCGGAAGTCCAGAAGGCGCTTCCCCAGGAGTAGGTCTGTCGGCGACTGGGCGCGCCGCCGCTGATATAGCTTTCGACAATCAAGCTTTCGTTGTTAGAGATTGTGCTGTCCAGTACTGCCAATCGATAGAGGAGCAGAACGCCGCTGCCTGTCGCCGGTGAGTTCACATTGTCAAAGAGCATCTCCAGCGCTGCTGTCCCGTCGCTGGCGCGCCAGAATTTCAATCGATTGGCGTAGGTCTTCGTTCCGGTATAAGCTGTAGAAGACTTGTTCATACAGATTGCAGCGGCCGAACAGCCCGTATCCAGTCGCAGCTTATAACTTACGCCGTTGATCACGGTGGTAGTCTGGAAGGTTCCGCTGTTTGCCAGCAGTCCGGCGTTCTTCAGGGCGACGATGATCTTGTCCGCCAGGTTGGAGTTGCTATTGGCCCAGGTGGCGGATTGACGGACAAAGAGCCAGCTGCTTTCCGCGGCGGCTGCCTCGCGCAGCGGGCCTACTTCCAGACCGCGCTGATTTGTCGAAAAGAGCACAGGGCGCCCGCCTTCGGCGCGGGCCTGCAGCGCATCAAAGGCCGGTTGCAGATCAGGAAGATGGATCCAGACGGCGCCCGCCTGAGGATGGCGCGTGATGTGCGTGGACAATCCAAAGAAGGCGGCGCCCAGCAGGGCGCCTATCAATAGCGAACGCAGCGTTGTTTTCATAAGTAGCGACCAGAAAGCCCTAAAAGCGCAGCCCCGGAGGAATGCAAATGACCAGCCCGGACTGGTTCTGGCATTGCGCCTGACTGAGCAGGTACGCCCCCAGCAGCAGCAGGAGCGAGGTATTGTCATCCTCCTCCTTTTGAAAGAGGCTACAGGCCCCAAAACTGAGCAGAGCGGCCAGCACGGCGACGACCAGGTTGCGCAGGAATCTCATGACGCTTTCTAGTAGGCCAGAAGCGGTCGCTCGCAACCAAAAAAATGCCATCCGAAGCGGCAATTGGGACCGCATCCGACCGGTCTTCCCGGCGCTCGGGCCCGGCCGCGGCGATGCGACTAATGTCAGACAGGAATTTTCGGATTTACAGTGCAAGCCTGCGGCGCTGGTCTTTCCGGGTGAAGCCTGCCGACGAAACGGTGACGCTGCTGAAGCGCGAGGGGCTGCGTGTAACGCCGCAGCGTACCGATATCTTGCGCCAGCTAGCGGGCAAGAAGGGGCGCGTTTCGGTGCAGCAGGTTTTCAAGCAGATCCAGCAAAAGCATCCCGGCATCAGTCTTGATACGGTCTATCGCACCCTGAGCACCTTTGCCAATCTGGGTATCGTTTCGCAGGTCAATCTACAAAGCGGCGACCTGCTCTACGAATACCAGGGCGGGGCCGCACGCCACCACCACCATGCCGTCTGCCTCTCCTGCGGCAGCACCTTCTGTCTGGACGAGTGTCCGCTTCCGGAGAGTTATTTCCAGACGCTGGCGCGAAAGAAGTTTCGTGTGCGCAGCCATGCCTTCGAGGTCTATGGCTACTGCTCTCGATGCGAACAAGGCGTCGATGATACCTGAGAGACTTGCTGGCGGCGGCCGCCATTGCGCTCTGCGCCAAACATTCATCTTGCTCTGCCTTATCCTGGCCGGCGCCTGCCAGGCGCCCGAACAGGACAGCCGGCCGCTGGTTGCGGCCAGCATTGCACCCCTGCAGTTTTTTGTAGATCAGCTTGCCGGCCAAAGCTTGCGAACGATTGCTCTGGTTCCGGCAGGCAGCGATGCCCATGTCTTTGAGCCGCGGCCCGAGCAGCTGCGCTTGCTGAGCGAAGCGCATTTGCTGGTGGAGAGCGGGATGGAATTTGAGGCGGCCTGGCGTCCGCGCTTTCTGGCAGCTAACCCCTCGCTGCAGATTATTTCGCCGGCCAGTCGCTTTGCCGACCTGCGCTACATCCACATCCATCGCAGCGGATCCTCGAATCCTGTTGCCCAGCGGCACGATAGCCCGGATCCGCACTACTGGCAGTCGCCAGCGCGCGCCGCCGCCCTGCTGGACTATTTGCGCGATGAACTTTGCCAGCGTTTCCCTGAGCGTTGCTCGAATTTTCGAGCGCATGCTGAGTCCTTTCGTCCGCAGATCGCGGCCCTGGATGCCGAATGCCGCAGACGCACGCAGGCCCTGGCCGTGCGAAGCTTTGTCAGCTATCACCCATCATGGAATTACTTTGCAAAGGACTATCATCTGGAAATGATTGCACTGGAACACGGCGGGCAGGAGCCCGGTCCGGCGCAAACTGCCGCCGCCGTGGAACACGCCCGCAGTCGCGGCGTGCGCGTCGTGCTGATTGAACCAGAGCTCAGCGATCGCAGTGCGGCCATGTTTGCACGCGAGATTGATGCGCCGCTGCGTCGCGTAGCTCCGCTTGCCTATGATTGGCCCGCTGCCATTCGCTCCTTTCTGGACGCTTTGGAGGGGCGTTGATGGCCGTTGCCCTTGAAATTGAGAATATTTCTGTACGCCTCGGCGGCCGCGATGTTCTGCAAGGCGCCTCCTTGCGCGTCGAAGAGCGCGACTTCATCGCCTTGATCGGGCCAAACGGCGGCGGCAAGACAACGCTGCTGCGCGCGATCCTCGGCCTGGCGCCCTTGAGCCAGGGCGCCATCCGCATCTTCGGAGCGCCGCCGCAGCGCGGTCGTACCAGCATTGGCTACTTGCCGCAGCACTTTCGCTTTGACGCGGATTTCCCGATTACGGCCCTCGATGTGACGCTCAGCGGACGATTGAGCTCTGTGCATCCCTTTGGCCGCTACAGCGCCGAAGATCGCGCTGCGGCGCGCGAAGCGCTGGCCGAGGTGCATCTGGAGGGAATGGAAGAGCGGCGCCTGGATCAACTGTCCGGAGGTCAATTGCAGCGCGTCTTTGTGGCCCGCGCGCTGGCATCGGCGCCGCGCATCCTGCTGCTCGATGAGCCGGCGGCGCACCTCGATCCGCACGTTAGCGGCAGCCTCTATGAATTGTTGCAAAAACTCAATGAACGCCTGACGGTCGTGATGACCACGCACGATGTGGGCGCAGTCTCATCCTACGTCAAGACGGTGGGATGTGTAAACGGCGCCTTGCACTACCATGGATCGCATCAATTGACTCATGAGATGCTGCACGCCGCGTATGCCGGGGCCGGACCCACGGACATGCTCGATCACGGATTGCACAGCCGGAGCCTGCATTGATGGATTCCATTTTGCACTACGATTTTATGCAGAATGCGCTGCTGGCGGCGGCATTGGTCAGCATTGCTACAGGAGTCATGGGGGCCTTTGTGGTGGTCAACCGTATGGTTTTCATCAGCGGCGCCGTGGCCCATGCCGCCTATGGCGGAGTGGGCATGGCCGCCTACTTTGGCTGGAACGTAACGCTGGGGGCCTTTCTTTTTAGCGGAGTCTCGGCAACGGCGATGGGCGTGGTGCAGCGTCTGGCACGCGAGCGCGCCGACACAATCATTGGCGCGCTCTGGGCCATCGGCATGGCAATCGGCATTGTCTTTATCGATCTCAGTCCGGGCTACCGCTCCGATTTGATGAGCTACTTGTTTGGCAGCATCCTGACCGTTAGCCGCAGTGCGCTGCTGTGGATGGCCGGGCTTGATCTTTTGCTGCTGGCGGTGGTGCGCGCATTCTACCGGGAATTGACCGCGCTTTCCTTTGATCGAGAGTTTGCCGAAATTCGCAATATTCCAGCGACCGCGCTGGAACTGCTGTTGCTGGCGCTGGCCGCCATCGCTGTGGTGCTGGTCATGCAGGCGGTAGGCCTGATTCTGGTCATCGCCTTGTTGAGTATCCCGGCGGCCATCGCCGGTCGATTTGTGCGACGCCTTTCGGCAATGATGGTCCTGGCCTCGCTGCTTGGCTTTCTTTTTACATTGATCGGTCTCGTATTGGCCTATGCCTTCAACCTGACCAGCGGCGCGGCAATCATTCTGACGGCCGGCGTCGCCTATCTCTTGAGTTTGCTCTGGCCGCGTCGCGTCCTGGCTTGAGGCCGCCCTCTTTATCCAGTCGTTCCAGCATTTCCGCTGTCACATCGATGCCGCCGCGCAGGTTGATCCACAAACATTGTACTGTGTAAAGCGGCCCCCAGGGAAGCCCCCACCAGCCGGCCAGCAGAGTATAGAGCGAGAAGCGCAGCGCCGGTCGCCACGCTCGTTCGCCCGGTGCGACGTAAATGACAGGCGACGAACGCCGAACCGTCGCTACCAGGAAGCTTACGCAGTAGCGAAAACACAGGAAGCGCCCGCCGTTGCGGATATCGCTTAGTAGCTGATCTGCGCCGATACTTTCAACTTCCACTATTGTCTGGCCTCCCTGTGGCTTTGCTGTAACGACTTCAGAAATTGGATGATTGCTTTCCGACGTTGAAACGAAGCGGGTCCATGCGCCGAAGGATGCTCCATTCCAGCGGCGGCGCCTCGCCGCAAACCAGAGCGGCCAGCGCCGCCGCCGCCAGTTGCGCGCCGGCGATACCGCGCGATCCAAAGGCCAACGATGCATAGAGTCCGGACGCGCCCAGGGCGCCGACCAGCGGCCGATGATCGCGACTGACACAGCGAAAGCCGACGCGCGCCGGCAGTTGAACAGGATCTGCAACGGACAGCGTCGCGGCGAACTCCGGAAATCGCTGCTGCGCCTTGCGCCACAGGTAGTCGCTGCTTTCCGCTTGCGGAGTCGGCAAATCGTTCCATCGTTCAAAGGTGGCGCCAATGGTGTGCTGGCCAGCCACAGCCGGAGTTACGTAGCCATCATAGCAAATGGGAAGGCGCAGATTTTGCGAACGAGTGCTGGCGTCTGCCAGCAACGCCTGACCGCGCAGCCGGTGCAGAGGCAGGCGGGCCAGCAACTCAAACTGCAAGGCGCCGTCCGAGCAGGCAAAAAAGACCTGGGGCCCCGACGCCAGTACAGCGCCCTCGCGATCCAGCAGATTCCAATCGCCCGCGGCGCCCTGCAGTCGGTCGACTGGTTGACCGCCGCGAAATTCAATATCGCCTTGCTGTATTTGCAGCTGGCAGAGTTTTGCAGCAGAAAGCAACAGGGATTGGGGAAGGTAGACTGCGTTGCAGGGAGCGCCAAAGCCGCTAAGCTCGCGCAATTCTTTTTCATCGATCATACGACCGGAGGCCTCTGTCAACCCGTGCGCAAGCAACGCTCTTCGCCAGCGCTGCTCCAATACTTCGTTCCAGCAAAGCAACGCCGCGCCGGCGTTGGCGTCCGCTGCCGCGCTTTGCAGGGCGTAGCGCTGGCGACGGCGCAGATACCGCAACGCAGCCAGGGAAAGCAAACTTTCTGCAGTCGGCAGCGCGCTCAAATGCGGCATGGCAATGCCGGCGGCGGCGCCGGAAGCCCCGCCAGCCGGCAGCAAATGTTGATCAAGAATTGTGCAGACGATCCGACGTTCGGCAAGTTCTGCTGCCAGTGCACAGCCAGCCAGACCGCCGCCCAGAATCAAAGCCCTGCCGGGCGACGCCGCCCGCCGACTCCACAAAGCTGCTCCCGGCGCTGGCCGATAGCGGCCGCTCAACATCTCACGCTTGCGTCCAAAGCCAGTCTGCTTCTCTACCACAAATCCAGATGCGCTCAGGTCGCGTCGAACCTGAGCGGCCGCGCTGAAGGTGCTCAGCGCTGCTTCGGCTCGGCTCCTCGAAGCCATCTGCGCAAACAGCTCTGCTTTCCACATCGCCGGATTACGCGCCGGCGCAAAACCATCGAGGTACCACAGATCGACTGCGGCGCCATTCCAGCATTCGGGCGGCGCCATTTCGCGCAGCCAGTCGGCGGCGTCTCCCAGATACAGGAGCAATCGAATGCGGCCATCCAGCAGCGGCAAAACATGCAAGCCAGGTTCCGCTTCCGGATACAGTTCCAGCAATTCTTCGGCCAGCGCAAGCAGCGCGGGCCGGCGCGTAAGCGGCCGCAATGCTCGCCTGAGATCATCAAGCGTCAACGGACGCAACTCGCAGCTCTGATAGATCAGTCTTTGTGGCGCTGCACTTCTCTGGATGAAGCGCTCTGCACTCAGCAAGAAATTCAGCCCCACGCCAAAACCAAGCTCGCCAATGTGCAAGACCTGAGGCGCCTGCGCCAATATGCCATTCAGATCGCAAGCATTGAGGAAAACATGTTCGCTCTCGGCAATCGCGTCTTCAGGCTGAAAGTAGATGTCGCCATACTCCTCCGAGATTGGACAATCGCCGCGCCATTCCAGGCTGGCTGTTTGAATGCGCGCGATGGGCGCTTGTTGCGACACGCGGACAGAGTTGGAGGGCGAGAAGCGGCGGCAAGCCACTTAGGCAGCGACGGGGTGCGCGCGGCCCGCTCAGGGCGGCGGGAATGCCTTCCGGAAAATTTCCGGAGCGGCGATGGCGGAGCGTGCACGATAATCGAAAAAAATCAATCCGGTCGTCGCCCGCGCTATTTCCTCGGAGCTTGCTGATCGTTCCATCCGGTAGACCAATTCGCAGCCGCGTTCCCAGAAATCGCGGGCGGCAATGAAAATGCGCAACAAATCGCCAAAAAAGGACTCCGCCAGATACTGGACGCTTAAGTACTGCATGATGATGCCGGCGCCGGCAATGTCCAGTTCGGCAAATCCTGCGTCGCGAAACATGCGCGCCCGCGCCTCATGGAGCAGGCTGACCAGACGATCATGGCCCAGGTGGCCGCCAAGGTTCACGTCGCCGACGCGCACCTCCAGCTCAGTCTGAAAATGCCAGTCGACCGGCAGCTCGATTTGCACGCGGGGCATAGTCGACGAGGGATGGCCGGCCCGGCGCCGCGGCAAGCGCTTCCTTTCCGGCCGCGGAGTCGCCGATGCAGGGCCGCAGTCAGAAGCGACGCGTGGCGATCACGCGATTGCCGCGGTCATTGTAGCGCAGCCGGTCAAAGGCTGCGCGGGCGATTGCCAGACCGCGTCCGTGTTGCAGATGTCCGCTTTCCATGTCGGCCTCGGTGCGCCTTTGCATGGCGCGATGGTCAAAGCCGGCGCCCTGATCGGTAATTCGAAAAAAAATGCGACGTGAATTGATGGAATGTTCCACGATGACGCGCCGGTCGCGATAGGCTTCCTCTTGCTGGCGCTCGGCAACAAATTTCATGTACTGGCCATCGTGCATCATCTTCGATTTGGCGGCGTAGTCGATTTCCAGATTGCCGTGTTCAATTGCGTTGATCAGCAATTCGCGCAATCCCAGACGAAGCATGGTCAGGGCATCGGCGTCCATATACGCCGCTGCATTGCGCGTGGCGCGGTCGCTGATCTGGTCGGCCAAAATAAGATAGTTTGTAAGTATGTATCGTTGTCGTTCGGAATGGAAATAGCGAATCAGCATGTCGTCGACGTGCAGAGAAGCGCGTCCGTAAATCATGTGGTTCGCTTCGAAGTCAACTGGCTCCAGGCGCATAACCATCTCGGCGGCCTCGCCCAGTCGCGTATGCAGCCGAATTGTAAAATTTGCCGGGTTGGGGCGTCGTTTCATCGACTGCAAGGTTTGTTCGAGAAGCATGCGGTCTACGCCGCCGCGCTCTGGGCTGACCAGATCGAGCAAAGTTTTTCCAATCCAATCTGCAACGCGATGGCCAAGGGTATTGGTAAAAGCCCGATTCAACGATAGGAAACGAAACTCTTCGTCGAGGGCGAAGATGATATCGGCGCCGCCCTCCACCAGCAGCCGGTAACGTTGCGTCGCACGTTCGCGCTCCTGGCGATGGGCCTGGCTTTCTTCGTCCAGCAGCTGCTGGTTGCGCATCATCAAATCGCGAATGGTGTGGGCGACCAGAAAGCAGGCAATCAACAACAGGAGGGCGACGGCGCTCAGCAGCCAGAGCGGCAGCGGCGGCCCAGCATAGAAGCTGCGCCAGGGTTGCCAGAAACTGGAACTGACGCTGGCCGCAAAGAACGCCGCTGGCGAAAGAAAGGCCGCCAGCATGCCATAACGAAAGGCGGAAGAAAGCGAACTCAGAGCGGTGATCACCATGTAAAGGAGCACCGCAAAGTGGCCCGGGGGGCCCATCAGGAACACGAATACGGAAATGAATGTGAGATCGACGGCGAGCGGCGCCAGTCCCGTCCAGAAACTGCGTTCTTCAACAATCCAGCCTCGTTGCACAGCCAGGTGCCAGAGCAGGGAAAAGATCAGGTGTGCAACGACAAAGTAGATCACCGAGGGCAAGCCGGCGTAGGCGGCGACGCCGCCCAGCAGCAAGCTCAGCAGGATTCGCGCGAGGTTGACCGGGCGAAAGGGCGAGGACTGTGCTTCTGCTGGATTCAAGGCTGCGGACGCGGGCAAGTAATCGGATAGCGCAAAATAGTTTGATATTCTTCAGGATCTCCCTTGAATATCATCCCCGGACCCTTGAGATATTCCTCTTCATGCAATCCGGAGACCCTACACCCCTTCTTTCGAATAAACTCCATCAGCTTGGCGACGGAGGCAGGTTCGCGATCGTAGGGACCGATGTGTAAAATCTCCGCGACAAGACCATACTGCCAGGTTTCCAGGCGCACCGGCGGTTCGCTGGCGGCAGCCTCAGGCGGCAGCGATTCAATATGATTCGATACCGGCACAGCGAAGAGGCCGGTCCATTCTTCGGGCGGCGTCTCCAGACTGACAGGCCAGCGTGCGCGCGGCGAGCTCTCTTCTTTTTTCAGATTGTGATCAGGTTCATCCAGAGAGTAGCGAAGCTTGTAAAGAACTCCAAACGCACGGCCGACCGTTTGCGCCGGCGCGCCGCGCAGCTCTGCTACCAGCATGCGCATCGGCGGTTTGTGAGTAAGACGCGGCCTGCGCAAGGCCTGGAATTGTGAAAGGTCGGGGCCGCAATGAAGCGCAGACCACAAAAGCGCAGCGCTCACTGCGGCCAGCGCCGTTTGCCGCCGCCAGCCTTGCCACGGATTCATGGACGCAGAACAAGGCCGGACGTTTCGGTTGCAAGGCAATTTGGAAACTGCAGTCCTCGTCTGAGCGCTTATTTTCCGCCCTGCAAGCGGCGGCGAATGCGCGCCTCGCTCTCTTTCAAAAGGCTTGATTCAGGCTGCTTGGTCCGAGCGCGCAGAACATAGTGCAGCGCGTCTTCAAAGCGGCCCAAACCGTAAGCAGCGCTGGCGGCAATGGAGAGCAAGGCAACATGCTCAGGTTTCAACTTGAGATAAGCCTGCGCCCTTTGCAGCGCTTGCACATAGTTTCGCTCTTGCAAGAGCTGACGCAAGGCCGCAATTGCGCCTGGCGCGGAGTCCGCGGCAAGGGCCCTTGCCCCCTGCGCTGTGGACTCCGTTGTGAGCGAGGCCGGGATCAGTTTTTTTTTGGGCCAATTCGCTGAATGCCATCAAGGACATCATCCATATTGGAGAGGTCCATCGGAAGGATGACCTGATTTTCCTTGCGCGCCAGGCCGCCCAGCTTCCGCAAATACTCTTCGGAAAGGCTCAACTGCATGGCCTCCACGCCGCCCGCCGCATTCAGCGATTCGGCAATTTTGCGGATGCCTGCGGCAGTAGCGTTGGCTACGGCCCTGATCTCGGAAGCCTTGCCCTCGGCTTCATTGATCATTTTCATCTTCTGGCCTTCGGAACGGTTGATCAACTCTTGCTTCAAACCTTCCGAGCGGTTGATCACCGAGGTCATCTGGCCTTCGGAGATGGCAATTTTGGCTCTCTTTTCGCGTTCCGCAGTCATCTGCTTTTCCATCGAGTGCAGGACTTCTTTGGAAGGTGTGATGTTCTGGATCTCGTAGCGCTTGATGTCGACGCCCCAATCGGCAGCCGCTTGATCTACGACGGCAACAATCTTGGCATTCAATTGCGAGCGTTCCTCGAAGGTCTTGTCCAGGTCCAGCTCGCCAAATGCGGCGCGCATCGTTGTCTGAGCCAGCTGAATGACGGCATAGCGATAATCAGTGATATTGTAGGCCGCTTTGTATGATTCCATTACCTTCATGTAGATGATGCCATCTACCTTGACCTGCACGTTGTCGCGCGTAATGCAAACCTGCGCCGGCACGTCGATGGCCTCTTCCTTCAAGGTGACAACATAGCGCACCAGATCGAGAAAGGGAATCAGGGCATGGAAGCCAGCCCCCAGCGTCTTGTGGTATTTGCCAAGACGCTCCACTATGTATTCCTCTTGCGCCGGAACGATGCGGATCGCCCGCACAAATTTGAACGCGACGTAGATAGTCAGTAAGATGTAAAAGATGTATGCGCCAACGTTTAAGATATCGCCCATGATTGCTTACTCCTTTGGCCCTCAGTCCTGCTTCTTGATTCCAGCCATGGTCTTGGAGACGCCCTCGAAGACGCCCTGAATATTGGCCACGGAAAGCGGTACGACGGTCGTGCGCGACTGCTCCACAACTTCGCCAAATTTGCGGATAAACTCCTGTGCAATACGCAGCTGTACCGCTTCGCGACCGCCTGCCGCGTTGATCGATTGGGCAACAGTGCGCAGCGCCTCGGCCGTCGCATCGGCTACCAGCTCGATCTCCTTGGCGCGGCCTTCGGCTTCATTGATCCGTTTCTGCTTTTCGCCTTCGGAGACGTTGATTTCTTCCTGTTTTTCGCCTTGCGATTGATTGATCAGTGCGGCGCGTTCGCCTTCGGATTGCAGAATGTCGGCGCGCTTTTCACGTTCGGCCTTCATCTGCTGCTCCATGGAGTTCAGAATCGATGGCGGCGGAACGATGTTTTTGATTTCATAACGCGTAACTTTGATTCCCCAGTGTTCGCTGGCGTGGTCTACTGCTTTGACCACTGCATCATTGATCTTTTCCCGTTCTTTGAATGTCATGTCGAGGTCCAGCTTGCCGATCTCGGAACGCATGCTGGTCTGAGCCAGCTGCATGGCGGCGAAGCCGTAGTCCTGAATTCCGTAGGAGGCGCGTTCCGGATCCAGGACGCGTAAGTAAAGAATGCCATCCACTTCCACCTGGACGTTGTCGCGAGTGATACAGATCTGCGCTGCCACATCAGCAACCTGCTCTTTGAGCGTGTGACGATAGGCGACGCGGTCAATGACTGGCACCAGAAAGTGAAAACCAGGCCCAAGAACGCCGCTGAACTTGCCAAGCCGCTCCTTGATGAAGGCCGCCTGATTGGGCACCACGCGGAAGGTGCGACGGATAAAGATGATCAACAGGATCAAGATCAATGCGCTCAAAAAAGGCATGAATCCCTCCGAACTCGGGAAGTCTCCGTCCCGAGGGGCGCGGAGCAGGCCGGCAGGATGCAGGCCCGAGGCTGCTGGCAGCAACTAAAAAAGATGCGCTCCGATCTTTCGGCGTTCAGGCGTTTTGGGATGGGCTGCGTTGCTCAGAACTCGTTTGTGGCGGCGTTTCGTCGCTTGCTTCGACAACCAGCCATAGATTGTCGCGTCTCAGAATTCGCGCCTGCTCGCCGCGTCGCAGCAGATCTTTCTCGCTGCGGGCATTCCAGCTGGCGCCCTGAAAGCGCACGCGTCCTTCGCTTTCGCCTGGCGCAATATCTTCCAGGACTTCCACCAGGCGGCCGGCAATTTCGTCATTCTCAGCCCGGCTATCGTCGCGTTCCAGCGCTGGAAACCAGCGTGTAACTCTGGCGCGGAGAATCAAGATCAAGACCAGCGAAGAGAATACCCAGAATACAAACTGCGACGTAAGGCTGTTCAGGGCGCCCAGATAGGTGAAGCCTCCGGTCAATAGCGCGCCCAGTCCCAGAAATACACAGATCGCCCCGGGTACGAAAAATTCAGCGATGACCAGGGCGATGCCGGCGCTGGCCCAGACGACGGCGCTGAGCGTGCTGTTGTTGACGAGACTGCTGAGCGATTCCAAAATTTAGCCCCGGCATGCAAGGGTTCGGCGGCGGCGCCGGGGCGGCCAGCTTTTCCTGGCGCTTGCCAGGCCCGCGCGGCGCCACGTGGTTCATTTTTTTTGCAAAGTTTTCGGCAAAGGGAGATGAAAGAATTTTGTATGTTTCGCCGCTCTTGCATCGTCGTACTGTGCGGAGGCCCAGATTGAAGTGCTGGAAAGATCGTATCTGCCGCGGCGCCGCTATCCTCCTTGGCTCTCTGCTATGGCTGGGTTGCAATGGTTCCGCGGTGGTGCTGGCCGACGATGGCATGAGTGACCTGAAGATTAGCGAGCGTCTGGTGCATCCGACGGCAGCCGACCAGGGCGTTAGCAATTGGGACCTTCCGCATCTGGTATTGCGAGCCGAGGACCGCCCGCAGATTGGCGCGCTCTTGCTCTTTTTTCCTGGCACGCTGGCCGCTCCCGACGATTATCGAAACCTCCTGTCCGAAGCCGCCGCACGCGGCTATCATGTCATATCCTTGAGCTATCCAAACGAATTGCGCTTGAGCGCCGGCTGTAATGCTGGCTCGGATCCCGACTGTCACGGTCGGGCGCGAGAAGAAATCCTCTTTGGCCGCGACGTTTCGCCGCTGATCGAGGTCCGGCAGCCGGATTCTATCCTGCAGCGAACACAAGCGCTCCTGCACTACCTTGCGGCCCAGGATCCGGAGGCTGGCTGGTCTGAGTTTCTTGACGACGAGGGCGCAGTGGACTGGCGCCGCGTTGCCGTATCCGGCTACTCGCAAGGCGCCGGTCACGCCGCCTACCTGGCCAAGCACTTTCGCGTTATGCGCGTCGGGATGTATTCGGGTCCGGCCGACGTAACTGTCAGCGGCCGGCCGGCGAGCTGGCTCTCGATGCCCTCCGCTACGCCGCCGGAGCTCTATGCCGGATTCACCCACAAGCGTGATGAGGTGCTCTACTACTGGTCCGTGCTGCGCAACTGGCGCAAGCTTGGCCTTTCCGACGACGGACCTGCTGTTGATGTCGATCACAGCGCCTTTCCGTTTTCGGGACGGCGACAGCTGTTCAGCGATCGCGATCCGGGCAATGAGCGCGCCTACGTATTCCATGGTGCAACAGTTCGCGACAGTGATACGCCGCGAGACGAACGCGGCGCGCCGCTCTACCGCGGCATCTGGCGCTATGTTAGCCTGCCGCACTAGCTTGCACATCGGCGTTTTCGCTTGCCCGCGCTGGCCTCGGCGCCCAGGTCTTATGGCATGCCCTCGCTATTGATTACGCAATGCCTCCAGAATGATTTCGTCAAACCCATCGGGCGCTTCGATGCGCTGCCCAATCAGCTTCATGTTGGCTACGATGAAGCGATGCGCCTGCTCGGCGAGCGCGTCGAGGAGGGAGCGGTACAGAGCGTAATCGACTGGGCCTACCAGACCCCGGCCGATCAGTTGGCCCTGATTCACATTCGCGATTGGCATGACCCTGACGCGCCGGCACAACGGGAGCATCTGCAGCAGTTTGGCCAGCATTGTTTGCGGAACACTGAAGGCGCAGACTTTGTATTTCGCTCCGCGATGCGCAACGATCGTGCGCACCACATCATTGATGCCAGCGGATTGAACGACTTCATTGATACCGACCTCGATGAGGTCTTGAAAAACTATAACGGACGTCGACGGGTCGGGCTGATGGGCGTCTGGACCGAAGCCAAAATTACCTTTTTGGCTTACGATCTGGCCACTCGTTATCCAGATTATGAGATTGGTCTTTGCAGTGCGCTTTGCGCCTCCTCCTCGCGTTCCATGCATTTTGTGGCGCTGGAACAATTGCGCAGCATTCTTGGCCTGCAGCTCTTTCCCTCAGTGGCCGCGTTTACAGAATGGCTGGCCGGGACGGCGCCAGCGTTGCAGCGCCGGAGTTCCAGCGCTCGGCTTGACGTTTCCCGACTCGAGTTTGAAAACGGCGATGGCGTCGCGTCGGCAGACCAGCAAATTCTGCTCTACCTGTTCCGAGAAAGCGCGGGGGCGCAGTTGCGTCGACTGGACGGCGGATTTTCTGGAAATGTTGTGCTGAAAGCGCGAGCCACCGATCGCTTTGGTCACAAGCAGGCGCCCTACGTTATCAAGATCGGCGCGCGCGATCCCATCGCCGGGGAGCGGACGGCCTTCGAACGAGTGCAGGAAGTGCTGGGCAACAGCGCCCCGTCGATCGTCGACTTTGCGGAGCTGGAAGATCGCGGCGCAATCAAGTACCGTTACGCTGGCATGCTGGATGGCGATGTGCGCACCCTGCAAAAGCTGTATAGCGACACGAATGAAGATCTGCCGGTCTTTGAAGTTTTCGATACCGTCTTCTTGCGACAGTTGGGGCGATTCTACGATGCGCGCAGCCGTGAAAGCTTAAACTTGCTTCAATATTACGATTTTTCGGAGCGCTATGCCCCTGGCGTGCGACGTCGCGTCGAAGCGCTACTTGGCGAGCCGGCCAGCAGCGAGGAACTGGAGATTCTGCCTGGCCTGCAGGCGCCGAATGTCTGCCTGTTCTATGAGCGCGACTTGCCGGAACTCAAGGAATCTTATGCCGCTCCGCATTTTACATCGTACTTGCATGGCGATTTGAACGGCGCTAACATCCTGGTCGATGCCTCTCAAAATGTCTGGCTGATTGACTTCTTTCACACCCATCGCGGCCACATCCTGAAGGATTTGATCAAACTGGAGAACGATCTGCTCTATATTTTTACGCCCCTGGACGGACCGGATGCATTGCGCGCTGGCGTGGATGTGGTTCATGCCCTGCTGGACACAGAGGATCTTGGCGCGCCGCCTGACCCCGCTCTCGACCAGCGTTTTAAGCTTCCGCAACTGCGCCGGGCCTACCGCATGGCAGCCCGGCTGCGATCCTACTACCCGGCGCTGATTGAAGCGGACCGCGATCCCTATCAGCTTTTTGTCGGCGTAGTTCGCTATGCCATGCACACGCTCTCCTTTGACGAATGCAATGAGTGGCAGAAGAAACTGGCGCTCTACGCTGGCTGCATCGCCGCAGCTCGTCTTCGCGATTCGCTGCGCTTTGCACGGGCATTGCGCATCGACGAGATTCCGTTGCCGGCGCCGGCCGGCGCGCCGCCGGGACGGCTGGGTCTGACCTTGCTGCCGGGGCGCAAGGATCGCATGCGCAATTTGCAGCTGGATCTGGCCGCCGTCCTTCAGGCCGGATACAGCGACGTTCTCTGCCTGTTGACGGAGGATGAATTTGAGCGATATGGAGTCCTGGAACTCAAGGAGGCCTATGCCCGGGCCGGAATTGCGGTCCGCTACTTTCCCATTCCGGATCAAGGCGCGCCGCGGCGCGATGCGCTGCTGATCGAACTGGATGAGCTTGATCGGAAGCTGCGCGCCGGTCGATCGGCGCTGGTGCATTGCGTTGGAGGCGTTGGCCGCAGCGGTCTGGTAGCGGCAAGCTACCTTTTGGTGAAGGGCGGTTTGCAGGCGGAAGCGGCGATTGAATGCGTTCGAAATTCACGATCGCGTCGCGCCGTTGAGAATCGCCTGCAGGAAGATTTTGTGCGATCGCTGGCGCAATAACAGCGCTTTGATCAAACTTTTCAAAGAAAGCCGAGCACGCCAAATCGCATGTAGTACTCAAGCGTCGTAATCTTAAAGGAGGCTGAAGTTTCGCCAATGCCAATAAAGGTTGGCGTCTTGGATGCAAACTGACCGCCGGTGGAAAGCGAGGCGCCAAAGTAGCTGGAATAGGTGCGGGTCATGTCTTCCTTCAACACTCCCAACGTAAAGGTGTAGATGCAGGAGAAACGAATGGTACCCTCCAGGGTATGGCGGACGCCAGAATCTTTGAAATCGGCCACGGCAAAGGGAAAGATCGGCAGCAGCGTCAGTCCGGAGGAGTTCGAGTACTGGCTGAGCGTCTGAAAGCCGGACATACTGAAGGCGCCGGAGCGGCGGTAGAGCGGGGCAAGTCGGTAGCTGACTCCAAGCCAGTCAAAAATCTGGTAACGTGCGGCCAATCCAATCAGCCACCCGCGCATATCGTAGCGCGCCGGAGTAACAGCGGCGTTTGATGCAGTGATCGTAGAAGGCGGCGTGGCGCTACTGCGCGTTCCGGTATAGGAGCCCAGGGTCAAATCATTGTTTTCGGTAAATCTTTCGTAGGCGATGAAACCGCCCAGTTTCAATCCGGGCGTCAGCAGCGGATAGAGATACGCGAAGTCAATGGCGCTGCGTCGTTCTTCATAGCGCACCAGGCGAAGGCCCTCATAGATGGATGGCTGCAGTGCGGTATTGCCTGGAACCAGAAAGTTGACCCGGCTGGCTGATTCGCGCGGCGTGGTGTAGTCGACCCAGCGCCATTGCAGGCCGACAAAAAATCGATCGGCATAGGCGTATTCCGCACTGGTAGCAGCAGTCAGCATGTGCAGCGGCGTGCTCTCATTCAGAATGGGAATGCTGAAGGGATAGTTGGAGTCGATGCCGGTCTGGACGGCGCTGTTCAGCAGCCAGGCGTTAGGAGTCTCATTGAGGATGCCCGCGCGTATGGCGGCGCGGCCCAGACCAAGCTGCAGCCAGATGCGATGCAGCTCGCGCCGACGGTTGCCGCCCGGCGTTGGAACGCCGCCTCCAGCTTCCGCCGGCTTTTGTTCCGCAGGCTTTTCTCCTGCCTGTTGTGATCCTGGGGGAGTTGCGCCCGGTTCCGGTCCGGTCTGCGCTGCCAGCTCGCCCAGGACGGTGATGCTAAGTAGAACGAAAAATAGAAGCCGCGCAATCTTGCTCACAATCTATTCCATTACCACTCGGATCTCAACACGACGATTGCGAGGCTCGGCGCGATTGGTCTGTACGATGCGCTGTGTGTCAGCGTAACCGCGTACCTCGAGAATTCGCGAGGCGGAGATCCCATGCTCGCGCACCATTTCATCACGCACCGCCTGCGCCCGCTGCTGGCTCAATCGAAAATTAAGCGGCCGGCCGCCGGTCGAATCGGTATGGCCGCCAAAGCGCAACTTCGAATTGGGAAAATTGGCCAGCGCCTCCGCCATCTTGGCAATAACCAGTCGAGCGTGCGGCGTTAGCGCGGAGGATCCATGCGCAAAGGAAACGTCGCCATCGATCGACAGAATCAACTCTCGGGGCGGTTGGCCGCCGCGTTCAATCGTCACGCCTTCGCCGCGGTATCCGGTCGGAATGCGATGCATATCGACGCCCGCGTCTTCCAGCGAGTCGCGGGTCTCTTCCAGAGTCTTTTCCAGATACTCCGACTGCTCATCGGTGATTGGCTTCTGCTCCTCTGGTTTGGGCGGATTGTTTGCCGTCTGGCTGAGTGTAGCCAGTTCTTCGGTCTTTTGCGGTTCACACTGTGTGCAGACGGAGGGGAAGGCCACCTCTTCTTCGTAGTGCGGGCAGCCCTGCATGTACTGCAAAGCGGTCTGTCCGGCGTTTTCTACCGTCGCGCAACCTGCCGCGACGCTTGCCGCGCCCAATACGAGGCCTGCAACGCAATGGAACAATGGCTTTTTCATCCCTGGAAGATTCATGCTGAGTGACGGGCAAAGGATGGCCGCCCAGGGCGCCAGGCGAGCAAAAAAGTGCGGAACTTGATTAGCGGAGCGTTAGCAAGCATAGGACCGCTCTATGCGGAATCGTGCTTTGCAAATCATCACACAGTCCGCCGGTTGTTTGGGGACTATGCTGCAACCCGAACAGGCTCTGGCTTTTGCTCGACGATGGATTGAATGCTGGAACTCCGGCGACATCGACCGTATTTCGCAGTGCTATGCGGAAGATTGCGAGTTTTCTTCGCCGCTGATTGTGGAACGTTTGAAGCTGGCCAGCGGCCGGCTTCGCGGGCGCCAGGCCTTGCGCGAATACTGGATGCCGGGTCTTGGCCTTCAGCCGTCGCTACATTTTGTGTTGCTGGATGTGCTGGTCGGAATCGACAGCATCACGGTCTACTATCGCAGCGTAGGGCGGCGCGTCGTTGCTGAGACCATGAAACTAGATCTCGACGGACGGATATCGGCGGCTGCTGTACATTGGTCAGCGGAAAAACCTAACCCGACCGGATAAGACGGCTTGCCGGAAATCGTAGAATGAGGCCAAAACCAGTAGAAACTTAAACTAAGAATTGATTGTCAGAACTGCAGGATATTTAAATTTCGTGGAATGCGGGCATGGATTCCGGCGTTGACGGTTGTGATTTTGCTCCCGATGGCCATTGGGTCTTTGCGGGCCGAGAGTCCTTCAAGCCGGCGCAGCAATTCTTCGGGCTTCCATTCTCGCCGCTGGTCGCTGGAGGCAAGCTGGGGCCGATCAACCGTCGATGGGGAGGCCATTACGTTTCTGGCCCCCTACCGCAGCTATTTCTATGACTTCCTGGCCTTGCGTTCTGGAAATCGACAGAAGGTAGAGTTGGCAGCTCTGCGCAGCGTTTTCTATCAGCGCCCGAAGGCGTGGAACAGCGGCGGGGATGCGCAGGCCGAGGTGGCTCTGGGAAAACATCACAGCATCCTCTTTGGCTTTGTTACGGGTGATCTTTATATCGAAAATGCACAGACCGGCTGGCTTCCGCGCGACCGGGAACCAGCGGCCTTCGCCGGCTGGTTGGTCTCTTACCTG